>CAMPHD010000434.1 GCA_946885765.1 uncultured Thalassospira sp. | reverse complement strand
GCGCACCTGATCAACCGCTTCCTCGCCCGAGATATAGGCGCATTTATGTCTGGCAGACAGGACGCCGACGCCCTGTAACAGGATTGTTGATTTACCGATCCCCGGATCGCCGCCAACCAGAAGGGCGGAACCCGGAACAAGCCCTCCTCCGACGGCACGATCAAGTTCGGCAATGCCGGTTATGATGCGGGGCGGGCTTGCGCTTTCGCCTTCAAGGGCAACGAAATCAAGCTGCTTTCCCTTGGCTCCGGTGGCAATGCCGCCGGTCGCCTTTGGTCCGGCTTCGATGCGTTCTTCCTCGATCGAATTCCATTCACCGCATGCGTCACAACGCCCGGTCCATTTCCGGTATTCAGCACCGCAATTCTGGCAAATGAAACGACTTTGGGTTTTGGCCACTGGTGGCTCCGCGCATAAGGATGGAACGAAACGGGCGAGGGGCTTGATCGGTAATCAGAGATGCTTCAGGTCAAGATCCAGCGGACCTTCGATATCACCCGAAACGAACTGTTGCAAATAGGGGTTATCGGCATTGTCGATTTCAGAAACCGGACCATCCCAGATGATTTTGCCCTGATACAACATGGCAACCCGGTCGGCGATTTTGCGTGCGCTTGCCATATCGTGGGTAATGGTCATGGCGCAGGCACCAAGTTCGCGGGTGCATTTGACAATCAGGTCGTTGATCACATCGCCCATGATCGGGTCTATACCGGTGGTCGGTTCGTCGAAAAACAGGATTTCTGGTTCTGTCGCAATGGCACGTGCCAGACCGACACGTTTTTGCATGCCCCCCGAAAGGGACGCCGGGGACATATTGGCGATTTCGGAACCAAGGCCGACATCGGCAAGGCGTTCAATCGCAATATCACGGGCCTGTTTGCGTTTCATGCCGCGACCTTCGATCAGTCCAAAGGCGACATTTTCCCAAACGGGCAAGGAGTCAAACAATGCTGCCCCCTGAAACAGCATGCCGGTATGGGCCAGCATGTCTTCGCGGGTTGAACGTGATGCGCCAACCATTTCCGTTCCATTGACCTTGATAGAACCCTGTTCGGGAACAAGCAGACCCAGAACGCATTTGAGCGTGACAGATTTGCCGGTGCCCGAGCCTCCGATAATGGCAACAGATTCGCCGGGCCCAACATCCAGATTGACGCCCTGCAGCACTTTTTTCGAGCCAAAGGACTTGTGCACATCACGAAGCGAGATTTTGGCTGTGTCGCTCATATCCCGCCCTTAGCGTGTGAAGAAGAGTTCGGTGACGATATAGTTCGAAATCAGGATCAGGATGGAGCTTGAAACCACGGCATTGGTCGTTGCCTGACCCACACCCTGTGCACCACCACGTGAATGATAGCCGTGATAGCAGCCCATCAGCGTGATCAGGAACCCGAAAACAGAGGCCTTCACCAGTCCGGAAATCACGTCAAGCTGTTCAAGATACTGGAACGTATTGCGGATATAGGACCCGTCGTTGAAGCCAAGCTTGTTGACCCCGACAAGATACCCGCCCAGCACGCCAATGATATCCCCGATCAGGACCAGCACGGGCAGGGTCAGCAGCCCGGCGATGACACGCGGGACGACCAGATATTTGAAGGGATTGGTTGACAGGGTCACCAATGCGTCGATCTGTTCGGTGACGCGCATGGTGCCGATTTCAGCCGCAATCGCCGCCCCGACACGCCCGGCAACCATGAGCCCCGCCAGAACCGGACCCAGTTCACGGGTCATCGAAATGACGACAACCGTAGCAACCGCGCTTTCGGCAGAAAAGCGTGAAAAGCCCGAATAGGATTGCAGGGCCAAAACCATCCCGGCAAACAGGGTCGTCATCGCGACGACCGGCAACGAGAAATAGCCGATCTCGCGCATCTGTTTGAAAATCAGTCGGAAATAGAATGGCGGTGTTACCATATGGCCAATGGTGCGCCCGGCAAAGACCGTGACGCGACCGACAAGGGCCAAAAAGGCAAGAAACATACGGCCAACTGGCGCAAAGATCGGCATTGGAATTATTATTTCCCCTGTTGCAGGCCAGTCAGTGGCGTTGGCCGATTTATTCAAGTCAGCTTTCTGTATAGACCCGCCGGTAGCGATGTCCAAGAGAAGTCAGTACTTCATAACCGATTGTACCCGCAGCACTTGCTACGTCGTCAACCGTCATTTTGTCATCGATCAATGGAACCATGTCGCCGGGTTGCAACGGTTTGCCCGGAAGATCGGTGATATCGATGCTGATCGCATCCATCGAAACGCGCCCGACATAGGGAATTTCATGTCCCTTGATGCGAACCTTGCCGGTGTTTGATAGCGAACGCAGCCAGCCATCTGCATAACCCACAGCGATGGTTGCAATACGGCTTGCACGTTCAGCACGCCAGGTGTTGCCGTATCCAACGGCCTCACCAGCGTCAATCTGGCGAACCTGAAGCACCTTGGCCGTCAGTTTGACCACAGGACGCATCGGATTGGCGGTTTCCGGGGTCGGGTTTCCCCCCCAAAGCGCAAAGCCCGGACGGCAGAATTCAAGATGGTAATCGTTGTTCCGGAAAATCGCCGAGGAATTACAAAAACCACGCGGTGCAGGCGGCAGGCGGCGATACCATTTCATGAACAGTTCATATTGCTCGGCGGTGACCGGATTTTCGGCTTCGTCGGCGGCAGCAGGATGGGTCATGTACCCGGCTTTTTCGAAGCCGTACAAAAGAGACGAATAGCGATCAACCAGTTCACCGATTTCATGCGGGGAAAGTCCCAAGCGGTTCATCCCGGTATCAAGATGGATGAAGGCAGGTGCAGGACGTTCATGTTCACGACAAAGATTTGACCAGCGTTCGATCTGACCAAGGTCATTGAGCACCGGAATGACGTCGTTTTCGATAAAGAATTCTTCGTCGCCGGGCAGGACACCGTTCAGAACAGCAATGCGACCGCCGCCGCGCAGAAGCGGGAAC
>CAMPHD010000433.1 GCA_946885765.1 uncultured Thalassospira sp. | reverse complement strand
CACCCCGCCGGTCCGGTTGGCATCGTAAACGCGCGCAATCAGATCGCCGCGCGTGACCATCTGCCCCAGATCGACACAGGGTTCGAACAGGCCGCTTGAAACCGACGCAACAAAGCAATTGCCATCGGGCATATCAAGCATCACGCTGCCCTCATCGGGGACGTCTGGCTTGCCTGCCAGAATACCGGCATGGATCAAAAGGTTGCGAACCCCGCGATCCGCAATTGCCACCCGTTCAGCCGTGGTCGACCCGCCGCCGCCCAGTTCGGTGGTGACGAATGTTTTGCCAGCTTCCTCAACAACCGTGTCGAACATGCCAACCGAATCAAGTTCGAGCATCATCATCGACCAGGGGGCGGCAAAGGCCTTCATCGCGCTTACGCAGCGGGCTTCGTGTTCCTTGTCGTCAAGAACATGCACCGCGGCAAACGGAATGAAATCCAGTGTTTTGCCGCCGGAATGCAGATCAAGGACGATGTCGGCCTCTGGCACCAGATGGCGCAGAACGTAATCGGCGATTTTTTGCGTTACCGTGCCGTCGGCCTTGCCCGGGAAGCTGCGGTTAAGGTTGCCCTTGTCAATCGGGGATGTCCGCGACGCATTCAGGAATGCCGGGAAATTCATCGCGGGCAGAATGATGACCCGCCCGGTGATTTCGGCGGGCGAGAGTTTTCCTGCCAGTTTGAAGAGCGATACCAGTCCTTCGTACTCGTCACCGTGATTGCCGCCGGTCAGAAGAGCGGTGGGGCCGTCGCCATTGCGAATGACCGTGATCGGGATCATCACCGCCCCCCACGCGGAATCATCACGCGAATAGGGCAGTTTTAAAAAGCCGTGATGAACGCCATCCTGATCGAACGGGATCGTTGGCGTAATCGGGGATTTCTGTGTCATGGCCGTTTCCTTGCATAAAGGCAGGATACCGCGACCGTCGGTATCCTGCGTGGCAGTCTTGCACCGGCATTTTATCTGCGATGCGATTTTGATCGGCGTTACCCGCGTCAGTTCTTGACGAAGAGCTGCCTTGGATAACTGGTCAGCGTCTTGCTGCCGGTTTCCGTGATCATCATGCTTTCGGTGATCTCGATCCCCCAGTCATCAAACCAGAGTCCGGGCATGAAATGGAATGTCATGCCGGGTTCAAGGACTGTACGGTCACCGGGGCGCAGGCTCATGGTGCGTTCGCCCCAGTCAGGCGGATAGGAAAGCCCGATGGGATAGCCACACCGGCTGTCTTTATGGATGCCGTATTTCTGCAAAACACCAAAGAAGGCATTGGCGATATCTTCGCAGACATTGCCGGGTTTGGCGGCTTCCAGTCCGGCCTGAAGGCCTTCGATCAGGGCACTTTCGGCATCAAGGAAACGCTGTTCGGGTTGACCGAGATAGACCGTGCGCGATAGCGGGGCGTGATAGCGTTTATAGCAACCGGCAATCTCGAAAAACGTACCGGCATCGCCGGGGATTGGTTTGTCATCCCAGGTCAGATGCGGCGCACCGGCATCGGCACCCGATGGCAGCAGTGGCACAATCGCCGGGTAATCCCCGCCGATCCCGTCAATGCCGACGATCCCGGAACGATAGATTTCGGCAACCAGTTCGTTTTTCTTCATGCCCGGTTCGACAACTTCGAAAATGCGTTCATGCATGTTTTCGACGATGCGGGCGGCCTGGCGCATATAGAAAATCTCGGTCTCGGATTTTACCGCACGCTGCCAGTTCACCAATGCGGTTGCGTCATGGAACTTTGCATTGGGCAGATGGGCCTGCAATTGCGCATAGCATCTGGCCGAGAAATAGTAGTTGTCCATTTCCACGCCGATATTGCGCGTGCCCCAATTGCGATAGTCGATCACCTCGCACAGGTAATCCATCGGGTGATGGGTGGTTGATTGCACATAATAATCGGCATAGGGGATGATGCGGTCATGGGTCATATAGACCGTGCGCTTTGCCCCGTTTGCATCCTGAGAGCGTCCAAACCAGATCGGATCATCCTCGATCGGGACAAGGACGCATTGGTGAACATAAAACGACCAGCCGTCATAGCCGGTCAGCCAGGCCATGTTTGATGGATCGGTCACGATCAGAAGATCGAGCCCCTTTTCCACCATGGCTTTTTTTGTTTTTTCCAGACGCTCGGCATATTCCTCGCGCGTGAAATTCAATTCAACCTGGCTCATTGCAGGCCTCCAAAAAAAGGCGGGGTTTCAGTTTTTCCTGACCCTGTTTCCTTTTGTTATTACGACGTGATCTCGGTCCCGGCCTTGGCTGCGTCGCAGCGGGCGCGGGCGAGGGTGGCGATTGCGGTGTCCTGGACACCCGTACCGGTCAGATCGGTAACCGTGATCGCATCATCGGAAGCACGCCCCGATGCCGATCCGGCGATAACCTGACCCAGTTCTGTAAATGTGCTGTTCGCATCAATAATCCCGGCATCAATGGCATGATGCAGTTCGCCCAGAATCCGGCATTGTGAAAGGCTGTCGCACACGTAAAGGTCTGCCCGGCCGATCAATGCCGGGTCGATTTCGTTTTTATGTTCCGCATCCGACCCCATGGCGGTGATATGGGTGCCGGGTTTGACCCAATCGGCCAAAAGGACCGGTTCACGTGCGGGGGTGGTGGTGACAATGATGTCGGCATCCTGTGCCGCCGCCCGGCCATCGGGTGTGGCGGTCACGGAAATACCAAACTCGCTGGCGCAGGATGCGGCACAGAGTTCGGCCTTTTCCATATCCCGTGCCCAGATCGTGGCCGACGTGATGCCACGCACCAGTTTAAGCGCCTTTAGCTGCAATTTTGCCTGCACACCGGCCCCGAAGATCGCGGCATGTTTTGCGTCCTTGCGTGCCAGATGTTTGGCGGCAACACCACCAGCCGCAGCCGTGCGCACATCGGTCAGATAACCGTTATCGAGCATCACCGCTTCGAGGTGAGCCTGGAGGGCCATACCGCCTTCGCCGAG
>CAMPHD010000432.1 GCA_946885765.1 uncultured Thalassospira sp. | reverse complement strand
GGCCATGCCTGGGAAGTGGCGTATAACCCGTTCTGGGAACTCGATGCCAACGGCAACCTGACAATCCCGCAGCCGGAATGATTTTTTATTGTGCCACTAAAAAAGGCCCTGCTGATAATCCGCAGGGCCTTTTGTTTTAGCTGGCTTTATCCTTGCGCAGATGGGTCAGGAAATGGATCAGCCCACCGGCCAGCAATCCCCAGAACGCCCCGGCAACCCCGAAAAAGGATAGACCGGCGGCGGTGACAAGGAAGGTTACGGCGGCGGCTTCGCGCGCGTCGTCATCCTTGAATGCGGCAACCACCGATCCGGAAAATGCCCCGATCAGGGCAAGGCCGGCAACCGCTTCGATCAGGATCGAGGGGGCCAGACTGACAAAGGTGGTGACAAGGCCGGCCAGCAATCCGAACAGGATGTAAAACACCCCGCCAAAGGCCGCGGCCCAGTATCGTTTTTTCGGATCGGGATGGGCGTCCTCGCCCGCACACAGGGCGGCGGTGATCGCGGCAAGGTTGACGGCATGCCCGCCAAAGGGGGCGGCAAGTAACGAGAAAAAGCCGGTGGTGGCAAAAAGCGGGCCGGGCGGGGTATCGTAATTATTGGCGCGCAGAACTGCCGTACCGGGAATGTTTTGCGATGCCATGGTAACGATAAACAAAGGCAGGGCAATACCGACCAGACCGGCCAGTGTGAATTCCGGTATGACGAATTCGACCGGCGGCACGATGGCACCGGCAAGGCTGCCAAGCGTATTTTCAGGGAACTCGACACCGACCGCCATGACAATGATAAAGGCCAGCAAGGCCGCAGGCACCGCAAACAGGCGATTGATCCGCCCGACCACCAGCCACGCAATGACAATCGGCAGACCCAAAAGCGGATTGAAGGCGACCGCCTTGATCGGTGCCAGACAAAGACCGAGTAACACACCAGCCAGCATGGCATTGGCAAGCGGGGCGGGAATGGCGGCAACCGCACGGCCCAACGGCTTCCAGATGCCGCAGATGATGATCAGGATCGCGCAGATAATAAATGCCCCGATGGCCACGGCAAAACCACCGTCAATCGCACCGGATGTTGCCAGCAAGGCCGCACCGGGGGTGGACCATGCGATGCTGATCGGCATGCGGGTACGCAATGACAGATAGATCGAACACAGCCCCATGGCGACCGATAGCGCCATAAGCCCCGATGCCGCCTGATCGGGCGTCGCACCAACGGCACCAAGCCCCTGAAGGACGACGGCAAAGGAACTGGCCGAACCGACAAAGGCGGCAAGAATGCCCATGAATAGATTTTGGGGCGAGATATCGCGCAGCATGGTGGCTCCGTCAAACAGGTAAAACGGATTGATCAGAAATGCGGTGGCAGAGCGGGTGAATTTAGTGGGATCGTGCGATACAGACCAGAAAAAAGAAAAGCCCCGCAGGTGTTTGCCGGGGGCTTCTTTGTTTGGATCGATATTCAGATAGACAACGATACCGACGGAATGCGCCGGTCAAAGCATGTCGCGTTTGGTGTGCGGATTTGCCACTTCGTGGGTGCCGATCAGTTTGGCCTGATGGCGGGTCAGAATGTCGGTGGCACGGCTTTCCGTTGTTTCATCGGGTGTCTGAACCCAAAGCAACAGCCCGCCGTCATCAAGTTCGTCCTGCAATTCGCCAGAATATCTTTTTCCGATCATGGCGGCGACCACACCGCCCGCCGCAGCACCGATGCCGCCTGCGCCGACAATGGCTGCGATGGTAAGGGCAATCGGGCCGCCGGCTGCGATCATGATACCCGCCGCACCAAAGGCGGCTGCATACATCGGTGCCCCGATCAGGGCGCCCTCGGCATTGCCAATCGGGGTGGGCGCGGTATAGGCGAGCGGGGGCATATCCGGGTCGTTATCGATATCCTCGACCTTGCGATAGACATGGCCCAGTTTGTCTTCGATGGTGCGTTCGGTCGCAAGCAGGCTTAGGTCGGAATGTTTGAAACCGGCCTCTTCCAGATCCTCTGCGGTTTTTTGCAGGGCAGGAAGGTCATGAAAAACACCAACGGTTTCGTTTCGGGTCCTGAGGATGGACATCGTCGCCTCCTTTTATTGAAAGGCTCCCTAACGTCACCAACGTGCCGATGTGGCGATTGGTTCCGAATTTTTCCGATCCAGTGAAATGCTGCAAAAATGACAACGGCACCCATCAAGGGTGCCGTTGGTGATCATTATGGTGCCGATCTTACCGTTCGGTGATCTTGAATTCGATACGACGGTTGCGGCGATAGGCGATTTCATCGTCGCGGTTATCAAGCGGCTGAAATTCGCCAAAGCCCGCCGCGACCAGCCGGTTTGGCGGAACGCCGCGATCAATCAGGAATTTGACTACCGAAATGGCACGCGCCGATGACAGTTCCCAGTTCGATGCGAATTTCAGGTTACGGATCGGAACCTTGTCCGTGTGACCGTCAACGCGCATGACCCAGTCAATATCATCAGGAATTTCGGACGAAATGGTTTTCAGCGTATCGCCAAGTTTTGCCAGCTGTTCCTGACCTTCTTCACCCAGATCGGCAGAACCCGATGTGAACAGGACTTCGGACTGGAAAACAAAGCGGTCGCCAACCACGCGGATATCCTGACGGTCGCCCAGAACTTCGCGCAGGCGGCCAAAGAATTCCGAACGATAGCGCTGCAATTCGGCAACCTTGGTGGCAAGGGCGGCATTGAGCCGCTGCCCGAGATTGACGATCTGAGCTTGAGCGTCCTCGTTCTCGCGCTCGGACGCTTCGAGGGCGGCTTCGATCCGGGCAAGCTGCTGACGCAGGGCCAGCATCTGCTGGTTGAGGGCCGCGACCTGTGCCTGTGCCTCGGTGCTGAGCTTTTTCTCGTCTTCGAGTTCGGCTGCGCGCGAAGCCAGCAGGGCGGAAAGTTCTGCGATGCGGGTTTCCTGATCGGCAAGCTGTTCGTCAGCCTTTTCGCGTGCGGTGCTAAGC
>CAMPHD010000431.1 GCA_946885765.1 uncultured Thalassospira sp. | reverse complement strand
GTGACAGCCCATCCAGATCAATCTCGCCCGGGCGGCTATTGGTGCCATCGTCTTCCAGAAGTGCCGACGGAATATATTTCTCACCTGACATGATCAGGCGGAGCGCATTGATCAGCGACTTGCCCGACAGCGTTTTGGGCAGATAACCCGACGCGCCATGTTCAAGTGCATTAAGCACATCGCTGCGTTTGACCGATCCCGACAGGATGACGACCGGAATTTCCGGATGCTTCTGGCGCATGACGGTCAGGCCGGAAAGACCGTTCATGCCCGGCATGTTGAGATCAAGGATCGTCAGTTCAACCGGCGTATCGCCATCAACGATGGAAAGTGCCTCGGCAAAATCCTTTGCCTGTGCAATTTCGACTTCCGGGGCTGCCGTTTTCAGAAAGGATGTGATCCCGTCTCTGACGAGGTCGTGGTCGTCCGCTAGCAGGATGTTCATGTTATTGTGCCGTACCCGTTTTTAGCCGTCTCCCGCGAAAGGCGGTACCGGTATCGCGCCCCGCACCCAAACACACGGAAACGCGCAAAGTTGTCATCTTCCAAATTTCGCGTCCCCCCGGACGCGAGCGCAGAATTAAATAATTCTGATGTCCTGTCAAACGGCAGGATGGTTTTTAGAGGGTGGTGCTATCCGTGAGGATAGTATGTGTTGAGAAAGGTTAAAATCCTTATCGCATAGTGCATAGTAAAACAGGCTTTTAATGTATATTGCCTCTTAACGAGGATCAGGCATAAATCGAAAAAATGTCGTTCGCGTCGTTTTTGGGTTGTCCATAGCCGGGGATCGGATTTTGCTCATCGCTACTGGTTGTTGCGCGATGCAGGCTTGCCTGCCGGAAGGCGGCCATGTCCGCTCCCGATGGTGCATTCGGGGCAAGGGCAGCGTTCTGAAGCGTTGCCAAAGCGCGTTCCTTGTCTTCTGCGCTACCCGAAAGGCTCACGCCGACATCAACATGCCCGCCAATGGCATATGCCTTTCCGTCCGGTCCAATCTGGTATTCGTATTGCGGGGCAGATCCATATTGCCCGGCCGCTGCGGCATGCGCTTTCTCTTCCTGCTTCACGGCAGAATCACGCGCCTGCAATCGCGCAACATCGGCTTTTTCGGCGGCATTCAGATCCGCAGGGTTTTTTGATCCTGCATTGCTGCTTTCTGCCTCTTGATCACTTGCCTCAAGGGCTTCGCGATATTCACTTCGGCTCACACCATTGGCAACGGCCTGCGCTTCGGTCAGTGTTCTGGGATCAACGATGCGCGTGCGAAGTCCGCTACCCGCTGCTTCGCCACCGATGCCATAAGGGCCATTCGACAGACCGGTTTCCTTGCCCGGCCTGACTTCGATCGCGTCATATTCGGCCAAAACACTGCCATCGGCGGTTTGTGCAATCTCCCTGACATTAAGGACAATGCCCAATCCGCCGCTGACGGGGTTGGCTATGGTTTGACCGGTCGTAATCATCGGATCGAAATGGTTTTCCGTGGCGGTGTAAAACTCGATACTTAAGGATAGCAGGAAAATTATTGTGAGTCTCGATTTGCGGGTTGTCACACACGGTCGTTGCATTTGCCGGGCATGTCGTCTTGCGCGACAAGGCCGGTCCTGTTACAGGAATGCACGTATTTTTGATGCGTCGATATGATCGCGCAGAAACCTTCCAAGACAGGAAAACTGATCGTGATGTCCGACTTTGTCATTCCCGCGAATGAAAAGGTTCTGGTAACCGGGGCTGCCGGTTTTATCGGATCGCACCTTTGCCAGAAACTGCTGGATCAGGGCAGCACGGTGGTCGGTCTGGATAACGTCAACGATTACTATGACGTCACGCTTAAAGAAGCCCGCCTTGCGCGGCTTGAAGGGCGCAACGGCTTCAGGTTTGTCCGCATGAACCTGGAAGATCGCGACGGCATTGCTGATCTGTTCGCGTCCGAGAAGCCAACCTATGTTGTGAACCTCGCGGCTCAGGCCGGGGTGCGTTACTCGCTTGAAAATCCGCATGCCTATATTGATGCCAACCTTGTCGGATTTACCAATATCCTTGAGGGCTGCCGCCACAATGGCGTGAAGCATCTTGTCTATGCGTCAAGCAGCTCGGTTTACGGCATGAATACCGAAATGCCGTTTTCAGTGCATCACAATGTCGATCACCCGATCAGCCTGTATGCAGCGTCAAAAAAAGCCAATGAACTGATGGCGCATACCTATAGCCACCTTTACCGGTTGCCAACCACCGGGCTTCGTTTCTTTACGGTGTATGGCCCATGGGGGCGTCCGGACATGGCGTTGTTCCTGTTCACCAAGGCCATTCTGGAAGGCCGCCCGATTGACGTCTTCAACGAAGGTAAAATGCGTCGTGACTTCACCTATATCGACGATATCGTCGAAGGTGTTTATCGCTGCATTTCAACCGTTGCGGCCCCCAATCCCGACTGGAACCCGTCCAAGCCGGACCCGGCAACCAGTTCCGCCCCGTATCGCGTGTTCAATATCGGCAATAACAATCCGGTCGAACTGATGCATATGATCGGAACGCTTGAAAAGGCACTTGGCAAGACGGCTGAGAAAAACATGCTGCCGATGCAGGCGGGCGATGTTCCGGCGACCTATGCCGATGTCGATGCCCTGACCGACGCGGTTGGTTTTAAGCCGGAGACGTCAATTGAGACGGGTATTGGACGGTTTGTTGAATGGTACCGCGCTTTCTATGACTAGAAAGTGCGACTTGCCTTAAGAGGCAATGCAATAGCCAGAAAAATCAACATCATGGCAGCTCGCGTCACTTCGGATGCGGGCTTGCAAACATTGTTCTTAAATGTATCTGGAAAATGGTGCTGCTGGGGAGATTTGAACTCCCGGCCTCTCCCTTACCAAGGGAGTGCTCTACCCCTGAGCTACAGCAGCCCTTTAAAAAGGCTGGTCGTCGGGCAATGGTGCTGCTGGGGAGATTTGAACTCCCGGCCTCTCCCTTACCAAGGGAGTGC
>CAMPHD010000430.1 GCA_946885765.1 uncultured Thalassospira sp. | reverse complement strand
GAATGAATATCCATGTCCGATATTTAAGGGCTGCTATTCATATTTGTATCACCAGGCAGGCTGCCGCCAGCCATGCGGATTTGCATATGCCGGCGCCTTACCCTTGATGCCAGGCCTTATGATCAGCTAAAAATCAGGGACTGATGCGCGCCAACCCCGGCCAGAACACCGGCTGCGGATGCCAGCGTCGCATTATGCCGTGCGGTGGCAGCATCGCCTGCGGCAAAGACGCCGGGGATACTGGTTTCCTGTGACGCATCGACCTTGATAAACGGTCCGGTAAATCCTTCTTCGATCGCGCAGCCGAGCATTTCGGCAAGTGGACTGGTCATGGAAACGGTTGGTCCGGTAAACAATGCCTGAATGGGCATGGTACGTCCGTCAGCCAGTTTAACGGCGTCAAGGCTGGGGGCCGTGCCGATCAGTTCGACAATCGGGTTTCGTTCAATCGTGATGCCGCGCGCATCCATCTGTGTCCGGATTTCGGGTTCCGGTTCGTATTTTCCCTGCGTGAAAAAGGTCGTGGGGCCCCAGTCGGGGATCATCATCGCCTGATGGGTGGACATCGGCCCGGTTGCCAGCACGCCAAGGGCGCGGTCGCGCACTTCATAGCCATGGCAATAGGGACAGTGCAGCACGGTTTTGCCCCAACGCGGCATCAGACCGGGAATGTCAGGCAGGGTATCGACAACCCCGGTCGCAAGAATCAGGCGACGGGCCTGAAAACGGCGGCCATCATCAAGCGATACTTTGAAACGGTTGCTGTCTTCGTTCCCGGTTCCGGCGGTATCCAGTTCCAGTCGGCTCGCGGTTTTTGCCATACCGTGCGCAATGCTGACGGTCGGATAGGCCTTGATCTGGGCCATCGCAAGTCGCGAAATTTCATCCGGACTTTTGCCATCGAGCCCGAAAAATCCATGCGAGGCCGTGGCAAAGCGGTTGCGTGGCAGTCCTGCATCAATGATGCAAATCTGTTTGCGGGCGCGGGCCAACTGCATGGCCGCTGATAAACCGGAAAACCCGGCCCCGATGACGATCACGTCATAAAGTTTTTCGGAATCCGGCATTGAAACCGGCTGGGACACGGATGGAGCGAGGGAGGCGTCGGACATTATCGGGACTCCTGTGATAGCTGAAAACAAATCATGTAACTTTATAAGTATCATGATTTCCTGGAGTCAAGTGTCTTGAAACTTTTGGTGTTGCGAATATGCGTCAAAGCCCGATAATCTGGCTGCGATATTGCCTAGACCAAGGAAACCATCAATGCGCCGTGACAGCCGCCTTTCCCGTATGTTGCATGTCCTGATCCACATGGACCGGTTCGGCGGGGCGATGACATCCGATATGATTGCCCGTATGCTTGACACCAATCCGGTGGTGGTTCGCCGAACGATGGCGGGGTTGCGCGATGCCGGTTATGTGCGGTCCGAAAAGGGGCATGGCGGCGGATGGGTGATCATTCGTCCGTTATCGGAAATCACGTTTCTTGATATCCATAACGCGCTTGGCAATCCGTCGATCTTTGCCATGGGGGTTGCGGTCGAACATCCCGAATGTCTGGTCGAACAGGCGGTGAATGCCGCCCTTGGCAGTTCGTTTGACGCGGCCGAGCAACTTCTGCTTGAACGGTTCGCATCAGTCACGCTGGCCGATCTTGCATCCGATGTCGATCAACGTTGGCCGACCGAGCCCGATGGCAAATGGACGGGGCCCGGTAGCATTTTTGAACATCTGCCCAAATCTGGCGAAACCGAATAACCAGACCTTCCATATGCTTGCGGGATTGGTGATGATCCAATAATGAATAACATCGGGTTGTTTGACGATCCGTTATTCAATCCTGTATCGCGTCCACCATCAATCGAGGCCCCGGATGACGACCAAAAAACCGGATTGGGATCATATTCGTGTGTTTCTGGCACTTGAACGCACCGGCAGCCTTAGGGCTGCCTCGCAGGAGCTTGGCGTCAGCCAGCCGACATTGGGGCGGTATTTGTCCGCCCTTGAAGATGTTGTTGGGGTGGTGCTGTTTGATCGCCTGCCCGAGGGATTGCGCATGACTGAAGCCGGGCGCGATTTGCGCCCGCGCGCCGAAGCCATGGAAGAAGCCGCCTTTGCCTTTCACCGGCAGGGTGATGCGATATCGGGCATTCGGGATCGGCAGGTCCGTCTGACCGCCAGTGCGTGGTCGGCCCTGTTTCTGGCAGGCCAGATCGACAGCAAACCCGACGGTCTTTACCTTGAAATCCGGCAATCCGACGATACGCAATTACTGACCAAGCGCGAGGCGGATTTTGCCGTCCGGCATGGTTTGCCCCTGACCGGGGATTTCATCACCAAGCGACTTGGGACGATTTCCTGCGCGGTCTATGCAACCGAGAAATTGGCATATGATATGCGTGACATGGGACCGGATCGAGTGTTTACGGATGCACCGTGGATCTGTTTTTCCGAGGAATTCGATCTGTATGAAAGCCAGCGCTGGTTGCTGGCTCATATCGACGGCAACAAGCCGTTATTTCGGGCGGGCAATACGGCGATGCTGCAAAATGCATTGCGCACCGGGATCGGGGCGGGGATTTTACCCTGCTTCCTTGGTGATAAAGACCCGGCACTGACCCGGGTTTCACGCCCGATTGAGACGCTGGATTCCGATATCTGGCTGATTGTGCATCGTGATCTGCGCGCGGCAGATGGCATCAAACAGGCGACCAACTGGGTTGCTGATATTTATAAACGCCGGGTGATGCAGTTATCAGGTGCACGGGCTTCTGGCGGTGAGGGAATGGAACTGAAATAGGTAAAAGAAATGCCGCCCGGTTGTGTCGGGCGGCAGGTTCGCAAAGGGCGTGTCGGGGTTCGCACCTTTGCGCGTACTTTCTGCTTTTCCACACCCCTGTGGGATCAGTTTGCGACCGTCGCGGCCGGTTTGGGGGTGGTTTTGCTGCTGACTGGCAGGATCGGGTATTCCACGCGCGGTGCTTCCCCG
>CAMPHD010000429.1 GCA_946885765.1 uncultured Thalassospira sp. | reverse complement strand
GATCTGCGTCCTTCATATCCGGGGTTAAGGCACGGTGGCAGAAGAACTCCCCGGTTCGGTTCTTTTTGCCTGTAGCTTCAATGCTGTAAGATCCGTGATGGCGGCTGCGATTATGCGCCATTATCACGGAACAAAGGTCTATGTTGAAAGCTGCGGCTTGCGCGCCGGTGATCTTGATGGTTTTGCCGTCGCGGTCATGGAAGAAATCGGGCTGGATATTTCGACCTATAAATCCAAGACATTTGACCAGCTTGAAGACGGGTTTTTCGATCTGATCATTACCCTGTCACCCGAAGCCCAGCACAGGGCGGTTGAAATGACCCGCACCATGGCGTGCGATGTCGAATTCTGGAACACCTTCGATGCCACAATTGTCGAAGGTTCGCGCGAAGTCCGCCTTGAAGCGTACCGTCAGGTCCGCGACCAGATCAAAAAACGTATCCTTGAGCGGTTCCCGGTTGGCCCGGCACCCAAGGTTTGACACCCAAGGTCTAACCAGATGCCTCGTCCGGGCCGTCGATCAGCGCGTCAAACGCATCCCCGTCCAGCACATGAATGCGTTCATCATGGGCATGTCGCATGCCAATGCGGGCATAGAACCGCTGCCCGATGATGTTTTCGGCATCGACCGACAGGCGGATATAGTGCCCGCCTTGTGAACGGGCCCGTTCGGCAACCTTTGCGATCAGGTGCCGGGCAAAACCGCCGCCGCGATATTCCGGGGCGACAAACAGGTCCTGAATGTAAATCCCGGCCTTGCCACGAAATGTCGAATAGCTCGGAAAATAAAGGCACAGCCCAACCGGTGTGTCACCGTCATGTGCTATCAGCGCCTCGAATGCGGGGCGGTGGCCGAACCCGTCACGCGCCAGGTCTTCGGGTTTGCTTTTGAACTTGGCCTCGCACCCGGTCGCGCGCGCAATTTCAAACAGCATGGCATGGATATCGTCAACATCCTGCGCGGTGGCGATCCTGATATGGGGCGGGGCGACGGGATAGGGATGTTTGGCGGTCATGGTCATGCGGTCCTTCATGTGGCGGCTCTAGGGTCAGGACCTATTAATTTGTTTGCAATGGTCAATCAGATTAATAGGTCCTGACCCTAAACCATAAAGGCGATAGACCACGCGCAACAACATGATTTCCCGGCAAAGGTTTGCGATGTTCGGTGGTCATGCGCACGGCATGCCCGAAATGCAGTGCTGGGCCGCTTTGTGCCTTGTGTGAAAGGGCTTGACCTTTTTGCGCGTTCGGAGCAGTTTGCGGGCCACCGGTAATTGATATTGCAATACGAAAGCTAGGAGTCTCATGGCTAAAGAAGACGTTATCGAGTTTCAGGGCACTGTTGTCGAACTTCTGCCCAATGCGATGTTTCGCGTGAAGCTGGACAATGATCACGAAATTCTTGCTCATACCTCGGGCAAGATGCGCAAGAACCGTATTCGTGTTCTTGCTGGTGACCGCGTCAGCGTCGAAATGACGCCTTATGACCTGACCAAGGGTCGTATTACCTTCCGTTTCAAGTAATCCGGAACCTGTAATACCGCAAAAATTGACGTTGCCGGGCGCGCAGTTTAGGTTTGCGCGCAGGTTGCGTTTTGCTGTGTCTGCAACGGATTTTGAACGCACTGTGTTCTGCTTTGATTTGGCTTTTGGTGTCTATCGGGGAGCCGCGACTTGTCGAAACTGATTTTGGCCTCTGCATCGCCGCGGCGTCTTGAGCTGCTGGCACAGATCGGAATTGTGCCGGATCAGGTTGTCCCTGCCGATATCGACGAAACCCCGCACGATGATGAAAGCCCCCGTCGGCTGGCACTTCGCCTGGCCGAGGAAAAGGCGCGTGCGGTTGCCATCGACCATGCGGGCAGCTTTGTTCTTGCCGCCGATACGGTTGTCGCCTGTGGCCGTCGGGCGCTGGGCAAGGCATCCGATGATGCCGAGGCGCGTAAATTCCTGACATTGCTGTCTGGCCGTCGTCATCGTGTTTATGGTGGCCTGTGCGTGATTGCGCCCGATGGCACTGCCCGCGCCCGCGTGATCGAAACACAGGTGATTTTCCGCCGCCTTGGCGAAGACGATCTTGCGCGCTATCTGTCCCATGACGAGTGGCAGGGCAAGGCCGGCGCCTATGCCATTCAGGGACATGCCGCCACATTCGTTAAAAGCATCACCGGGTCCTATTCCAACGTCGTTGGCCTGTCGCTGTGCGAGGTTGACGGTATGCTGCGTGGCCTTGGCTTCCGGCAGGATGTGTGATCATGGTGGCTGGCGGAACTCAGACGGACCGCCTGCTGATTGATGCCGTCGCATGCGAACGGCGCATTGCCCTGATAGGCAATGACCGGTTATCGCGTCTGTGGATTGATCGTGGTGGCCCGGCACGCTTTGACATTCATCTGGGCCGTGTTGCCAAAATTCTTCCCGAAATGGCGGCTGCCATGGTCGCCCTTGATGGCGTTGCCGATGGTTTGCTGCCGTTTGATCGTGTGGATGGCCCGCTTCACGAAGGCCAGTGGGTCATCGTGCAGATCTCCCGCCTCGGGTTCGAGGATAAGGGCCCGAAGCTGACCGGTCGCATCGCGATCGAGGGGCTCGGTATGATCCTGCGTCCGAACGAGCAAAAAGGTGGCGGATTAATAGAACTCCCCCGCAAGCTCAAGGACGAAGACCGCCGTGCATCATTGTCGGCCCTGTTTAAGGGGCTTGTCGCCCGCGAGGAAAGCATCACGCTGCGCAGTCTGGCAATCGATTGGGATGACGCTGCCCTGACGGGCGAGCTTAAGCAGCTTCGCGCAGTCTGGACACAGGCCCGAAACGCCCTGACATCGCCTGCAAAACCGGTACTGGTTTTCAAGGCACTATCGGATGCCGATCAGTTGATCGAACGTCATGTGATGGCGGGTGGCGAGTGCATTGTTGACGGGGCGGATGAATTTGTCCGTCTGCGCGGCCTGTTGCGGGCACGTGGTTTCGATGATGCGCATCTGGTGCGCCATGACGGTGCGAGCT
>CAMPHD010000428.1 GCA_946885765.1 uncultured Thalassospira sp. | reverse complement strand
GTCGGGGGGCATGCAGGAGCGCGGCGGCCTTGCCCGCGCCCTTGCCAACGATCCATCCGTGATGCTGATGTACTAAGACTTTTCCGCCCTTGATCCGCTGATCCGCACCGAAATGCAGGACGAGCTTCTGACCCTGCAACGTGAACACAAGCGCACCATCATCTTTATCTCGCACGATCTGGATGAAGCGATGCGCATCGGTGACCGGATCGCAATCATGGAAGGCGGCATTGTCGTTCAGGTCGGAACGCCTGAGGAAATCCTTAACAATCCAGCCAATGATTACGTCAAGTCCTTCTTCCGGGGGGTTGATGTTTCGACCATTCTGACGGCCAAGGATATCGTCGTAAAACGTCAGGTTACCGTGATCGAACGCGAAGGTGTTGGCCTTAAAACAGCCCTTAACCGCCTGCGCAACGAAGACCGTGAATATGGCTATATCGTTGGCGACAAGCTTGATTTTCACGGGATTATTTCCGTCGAAAGCGTCGATCAGGCGATCAAGTCCGGCGCAGACAAACTTTCCGCAGCGTTCCTGCCGGATATCAACGCTGTTGCCCATGACACGCAGCTTTCCGATCTGATCGGAACCGTAGCCCATACACCTTGTGGCGTACCGGTCATTAATGAAAACGGCAAATATCTGGGCGTAATCAACAGGGCCAATCTTTTGGCGACTCTCGACCGCGAAGGAGATGGCGCAAATGGCTGATAACAGCAATCCATGGGGGGCTGCCACCGATACCGGGGCGGCAAACGCAGCAAAAGATGCCACCACATCGGGTGCCGCCGATGCCGCTCAGGGCGGCGCATCGAATCCCTGGGGTGGCGGTGGTGCCTCTGATACTGCGGGCGACTGGCTTTCCAATACTGCCCCTGCCCCGGAACATCATTTTGATATCCTTCATCCGTTTCACGATGCGGTCATTCCACTTGATATCTGGGTCAATCAGGGACTGGAATGGATTGTCGATAATTTCCGCAGTATATTTCAGGCGATCCGCTGGCCGATTGATGCTGTTCTGTCAGGTGTGGAAACCGGTTTGCAGGCAACCCCGGCGATTATCGTCATTGTTATCTTGTCGCTTATTGCATGGCAGGTGGCGGGCCGTCGCCTTGCCATCGGAACGCTGATTTCGATGATAGCCGTTGGCCTGATCGGCGCATGGTCCGAAGCCATGGTGACCCTGTCGCTTGTGATCACATCGGTTCTGTTCTGTGTGATTATCGGTCTGCCGACCGGTATCTGGCTTGCACGCAACGAGCGGGCATCAAACACGGCGCGCCCGATCCTTGATGCGATGCAAACGACACCCGCCTTTGTTTACCTTGTGCCGATTGTGATGCTGTTTGGTATCGGTAATGTACCGGGCGTGGTCGTGACCATCATCTTTGCCCTGCCCCCGCTGATCCGCCTGACCATCCTTGGCATCCGGCAGGTGCCTGGCGATCTGGTCGAAGCGGCACGTTCATTTGGTGCCAGCCCGAAACAGCTTCTGTTCCGTGTGCAGTTGCCGCTGGCCATGCCGACAATCATGGCCGGTGTGAACCAGACCCTGATGCTCGCCCTTTCGATGGTGGTGATCGCCTCGATGATCGCGGTTGGCGGCCTTGGTCAGATGGTTTTGCGCGGCATTGGTCGCCTTGACATGGGGCTCGCCACGGTTGGCGGTGTCGGCATTGTTCTTCTGGCCATCGTGCTTGATCGCATGACCCAAGCCTTGGGGCAGGACCAACGCAGCAAAGGCACGCGCCACTGGTATGAAAGCGGCCCGGCCGCACTTATCCGCTCTCTTATGGGCAAAAAATAACCGTCACCACGGTTTGAAAACAAGGGCAGCAAACTGCCCGTAACAACCAACAAGGAGAAGCTAATGACGATCCTGAAAAAACTTTCCACCGGTGCGGCCATTGCTGTGACCAGTTCGCTTCTGATCAGCAGCACTGCTTTTGCCGACGATATGAAGCCGGGCGAAGGCGTTGAGGTTCAGCCGCTTAAAAGTTCTATCGCCGAAGAAACATTCCAGACCGTTCTGGTAATGAAGGCGCTTGAAGAACTTGGCTATGACGTCAAGGACATCCAGGAAATCGAATACGCTGCGGGCCACGTTGCCATCGGCAATGGTGATGCAACTTTCCTGGCTGATCATTGGAATCCGTTGCATGCCGATTTCTACAAGGCAGCCGGTGGCGACGAGAAAATCTATCGCGAAGGTGTTTATTCACCGGGCGCGTTGCAGGGTTACCTGATCGACAAGAAGACGGCTGATGAATACAACATCACCAATATCAGCCAGTTGTCCGATCCGGAAATTGCCAAGATTTTTGACAACAATGACGACGGCAAAGCCGACCTTGCCGGTTGCAACCCGGGTTGGGGTTGTGAAGGTGTGATCGAACATCACCTTGATGCCTATGACCTGCGTGATACGGTGGCCCATAATCAGGGTTCCTATTCGGCAATCATCGCCGATACCATCACCCGGTACAAAGCTGGCGAGCCGATCCTGTATTACACTTGGACGCCTTACTGGGTTTCCGGCGTTCTGGTCCCGGGCAAAGATGTGACCTGGCTACAGGTGCCATTTTCTTCGCAACCCGGCGAGAACAAGGATGCCGATACCTCGCTTCCGGATGGCACCGACTATGGCTTCCAGGTGAACAACCAGCAGATCATCGCCAACAAGGCGTGGGCAGAAGAAAACCCGGCCGCGGCGAAGCTGTTTGCCATTATGGAACTGTCGGCAAACGATATCTCGGCCCAGAACCTTCGCATGCGTGATGGTGAAAAATCGGCCGAAGACATCGGCCGTCATGCCGATGCCTGGATCAAGGCAAATCAGGCAAAATTCGACGGATGGCTTGAAGAAGCACGTAAAGCTGCGATGTAATTTTTCGCAGATCGCGAAACTTGCATTCAGTGACGAACGGAAACAGCCCGCACCCTTGGTGCGGGCTGTTTTTTATCGGGTGCCCATACACAAAACTGTCAGGATATGTCAGTCACCCCAGCATTTAAT
>CAMPHD010000427.1 GCA_946885765.1 uncultured Thalassospira sp. | reverse complement strand
ATCCTTGCCGACAGCGGTGCCAAACTGGTTCTGGTCGATGATGCCGGTCATGACGCGCTGGGTGCGTTGGGTGCCTTGTCCGAAAGCGGCCACCCATCCCCGCAACGGATCAATATCGCGGGCATCGCCCCGGCACCAACTGATTTCACACTGCCCGAACTGACCAGCCCCGATAGCCTTCCGGCCTATATCATGTATACCTCCGGCTCGACCGGAACGCCCAAGGGGGTTCTGATCGAACAGGGGGCCGTGCGGCGGCTGGCGTCAGGGGCGGATTACGCCAAAATCGTTGCCTCTGATGTGGTGGCACAGGCGGGCCCGCTGGCATTTGATGCCTCGACCTTTGAAATCTGGGCCACCCTGCTGCGCGGTGCCGAAATCGCCGTCATTGACCGTGATGATCTGCTTGATCCGGCCAAGTTCGGCGATGCCCTGTCGCAATTTGGCGTCACGAAAATGTTCATGAGTGTCGGCCTGTTTAACCGTCAGGTCGATCATGATCCCCAAACCCTTGCCGGACTTGATATCCTGATGGTCGGTGGGGATGCCATCAGCAAACAGCACATCAGAACCTTTATCGCCGCCTGCCCGCACGTCACGGTTCTGAACGGCTATGGCCCGACCGAAAGCACGACCTTCGCCGTTGTCGGCCCGATCACCGAAAATGATCTGTCGGGCGATACCGATGCCACCATCATTGGCAAACCCATCGCCCATACCAAAACCCTGATCCTTGATCAGAACGGTCAACGCGCGCCCGTCGGGGTCTGGGGCGAATTGATGATTGGTGGGGCGCGGCTGGCGCGCGAATACTGGCAACGTCCCGACCTGACCCGCGAACGGTTCATCCCCGATCCCGATCAGCCCGGCCAACGGCTGTATCGCACCGGCGACCTTGCCCGCTGGACCCGCGATGGCCAGATCGAATTTGGCGGTCGCCATGACAATCAAATCAAATTGCGTGGCTTCCGTATCGAACTGGATGAAATCGAACAGCAGCTTCAATCCGCACCCGGCATCAAAAATGCCGTTGCCCTGTTTGATGCCACCGCGCCTGACGGCGGGGCGATCATCGGCTGTATTCAGGCGACACAAAATCAGGATATCGATATCCCTGCCCTGATGACGTGGCTTGGCACACATCTGCCCGGCTACATGATCCCGGCGAAATGGCATATCGTCGATACCATCCCGATCACCGCCAATGGCAAGGTGGATCGCAAGGCACTACTCGAAACGGTGCGCACGCAATCAAACGTTCTGGCCCTTCACAGTGGCACCGATACCCCGCCCGCCAACCCGGCCGAAGAACTGGTTTGCGATATTTTTACCGAGGTTTTCGCAACCCCGATCCATAACCGATACGCCAGCTTCACCCAGCTTGGCGGTCACAGCCTGATGGCGATCCGGATCGTAAACCGCCTTGCGGATCGGACCGGCAAACGTATCAGCATGGCCGACTTCTTTGCCGATCCCACGGTCATCGGGCTTGCCCGTCATCTCGACAATGCCAGTATCGATATCTCCGCCACCGGCAATGGCCAAATCCCGGCCGCGCCGACAATGGAACATTACCCGGCCAGCCACGCGCAAAAACGGCTTTATCTTCTTTCAAAAATGGATGGGAATAGCGGTGCCTATGGCATGCTTTATGTCTTCCGCTGCACCGGTGATTTGCGCGCCGATATCCTGCAATCGGCCCTGACCCGGCTGGTGGATCGTCATGAAACATTGCGTACCGGCTTTGCCGAACGTGACGGCACGATCACGCAGAAAATCCACGTCACCACCCCGCCCGCAGTTGCATTTGATGATCTTGCGGATCATGCCGATCCGGCCCGCGAAGCCCTGCGCCTGACCCGGCTTGAGGCCGCAACACCGATCATCCTTGATCAGCCCCCATTGATCCGCGGGCGTGTGATCCGGGTGGCCGCCAATGAAAGCCTGATGATCCTGATGACCCATCATATCGTCGGCGATGGCTGGTCTTCGCGCATCCTGATCAACGAACTTGGCGCGCTTTATGATGCCATCCGTCATGAACGGAACGATGCCCTGCCGCAACTTCCGATCACGTACAAGGATTTCGCCCATTGGCAATCCGGGCAGGATTGGGCGGATGCCGCCGATTACTGGCGTCAACAGCTTGCCAACGCGCCGGAACAGATCAATCTGCCAACCGATCGGCCGGTCCTCGAAAAACAATCCTTCCGCGGGGCACATGTGCATCTTGCCCTGCCTGATGATGTTTTATCGGGCCTGCACCGGCTTGCCAGCCAGAACAAAACAACCCTGTCATCGGTGGGCCTGTCGCTGTTTTCCGCCATGCTCTATCGCCTGACACGCCAACGCGACATGGTGATCGGCATGGGCGTTGCCGGGCGCGAACGCATCGAAACCGAAGGCCTGATCGGCTTCTTTGTCAATGTCCTGCCAATCCGTATGCAGCTTGACGACGATACCGATCTTGTCGATCTGATCCGCGCCACCCATGTCAATATTGCCAATGCGCTGGACCGGCAGGATTTCCCGTTTGATGAACTGGTCCGGGCCGTCGCGCCAAAACGCAAATCCAACCGTCAGCCACTGGTCAATGTGGTGTTCGAATATCAGCGCTTCGAAGCCGTAAGCGGATTGGCGCAAAACGGCTGGGCTCAATCCGGCCTGCCGTTGCTTGCCCCCGATGCTGCGGGCATCCTGCCATCCAATATGGATGCCTTTGTCGATAACACGACGGCCAAACATGACATCATTCTATTCCTGACCGAAGAAGCCGGTCAGGCGCGCTTTACGCTTGAATATGACACCGATCTGTTTGATGCGGAAACCATGCAGCGCTGGTTGGCATTCCTTGGCAAATTCGCCGCTGCCGCCGCGCTGACGGCGGTCTCCATCATCACTGCTCACGCCCATGCCGCCCTGGAGACGCCGCCGGCGGGCCAGGATCCGCATTCGCTCGAACACCCGGCGCCCGCCCTGACGATCCTCGCCGCGGGAGGCGGTGATGCCCATGAACACGGCCACCCCGCCTACACCGTCCG
>CAMPHD010000426.1 GCA_946885765.1 uncultured Thalassospira sp. | reverse complement strand
GTGCCAATTGCCTTGCGCCCCCCCCCCGAAACCAGACCTTTTACAATCCCGGCATATGGCTGGCAGGGGGCTTCGGCACCAGAACCCTCGTTCACAGCCCTGTCCTGGCGAACAGCATCGTCACTGATGCGCCCATACGCAGACCCGTTGCCAGAAGCTGGGCTGGCCGAATTCGAAACAGCCGAGGAGCTGGCGTTTTTCTGGCCATTGCCGTTTGCTGGCTGGACCACAATGATTTCAACAAAATGAACGTTTTCGTCCTCGGCGTGCCAGAAGGATTGAATACGGTCAAGGTAGTGCTGGGTGACCCAGTCACGCATTGCGCGGGTCGGCGCACCAAGACGCGCGACCCCGGCTTCGACCGCAATCAATGCGACCGGATCAAGCCAATAGCGATAAGCTGTCGCGCCAAACTCTGAACGAAGTTTTTCGCGGACAATTTGCCATGTCGCTTTCGCGTGATCGTCTAGTGCCGCCTGCTGGTCACCCGGAATCCTCCCGTTGGACTCCCCGAGTGCCGATTGCGTTCCCCTAACGGCGTGCTGCACTGTTAGAACCTTTCCCCGCTTACCCAAATCTTCACTACCAAACAAAACGCGAAAGACAAAAAAGTACTCAATCGCGTAGATCACGTTTGTGATCAACACGCCTGTCTTCCACCAAGTCTTGGAAGCGTACTCGCGCCTTTTGTTTTTTTGGTTCTTCGTCTTTCGCCACGTTGCGCAGCCAGCGAAGTCCAAACACTGTACTGATGCGATCCGCATCAGGCAAGGCGATCTTTAACAGAACGTTAAAAGGATTTCGGCACCAAAACAGTCCTTTGTTTGTGCGGATTTTTGCGGACCCGCAACCAAGGAACAAAAGGTGACTCAATGAAATCCGGGCAGCGAAAAGGCCGTGCTATAAGCACGGCCTTCGACTCGCCATCCCGTAAGGGATAAATTAAAGCGCTTTGACGCGAGCGGTCAGACGCGAGACCTTGCGAGCGACGGTGTTCTTGTGCAGAACGCCGAGCTGCGCGCCACGTGCCATTTCCGGCTCTGCAATTTTCAGCGCAGCCAGAGCAGCATCTTTGTCGCCAACGATCAGCGCAGCCTCGACCTTCTTAACGAAGGTACGAATGCGGCCGATACGGTTACCGTTAACGGTAGCACGTGCGGCGTTGCGAAGAATGCGCTTCTTGGCCGATTTATGGTGAGCCATTGCGAACCTGTCTCTTAAAACAAATGTTACGTAATTCGGAGCGCGGCTTATAGCTCCGTCGGAAACCCTCGTCAACCCCCGATACCTTCAATCCCGCTGAATTTCCGCGGTTTACGACTCTTTACTGCTGCAAGGCAGCAATGCATCGCGGGTATCAAGGCACTAACCCACCTGGATCAGCGGTGCTTGAAGTCCGGTTTTCTCTTTTCAGCAAAGGCTTTCATGCCCTCGGCCCGGTCATCAAGCGCAAATGTCGAATGGAACTCGCGACGCTCGAACATCAGGCCTTCGGTCAGGGACATTTCATAAGACTTGCTGACACTTTCCTTCACCTTCATCAATACCGGGCCAGAGAAAGAAGCAATTTTATCGGCCAGTTTCATCGCTTCTTCCATAAGCGAGTCGGCCGGGACGACTCGTGCGACGAGTCCCGAACGTTCTGCTTCTTCGGCATCCATCATCCGACCAGTCAGACACATTTCCATTGCTTTGGATTTGCCAATGGCGCGCGTAAGGCGTTGCGTCCCGCCTGCACCCGGAATGGTTCCGATGGTGATTTCCGGCTGACCGAACTTTGCCGTATCCGCGGCAAGAATAATGTCGCACATCATCGCAAGCTCGCAACCGCCACCAAGCGCAAAGCCTGCCACCGCGGCAATGACCGGCTTGCGGCAGCTTGCCACCCGCGTCCAGCCCTTGGTGATGAAGTCGTTCTTGTAGACGTCCATATAATCGTAATCGGCCATTTCCTTGATATCGGCCCCGGCCGCAAAGGCCCGTTCCGATCCGGTAATGACGATGGCGCGAATGTTTTCGTCATTTTCGAACTGATCAAGCGCCCCACCGATATCGGTGATCAATGCCGCACAAAGCGCGTTCAGCGCCTGGGGACGATTAAGGGTGATCAGGCCGACATTGCCCTTCACCTCGGCAATGATGTTCTCATAAGACATGCTGCAATCCTTTGTCGGGAATCTTATCCGCTTACATTTGCGGTCCGATTCGGTCGAAACCATATTTTGATACTGTTTTACCGATTTTATTTCCAAGCCGCAACCGGACCCGACAAAATCACCGGATTATCCGAACTTTGTCAGACGTGTTTCCAGCAACCGGAAATGCAAAACAGCTATTTCTGACAGGTAGGACAGAAGAAGGTTGATCGACCAGCCTGAACAATCCTGCCCACAGTGCTCTCACAGCCATCCGCGATGCAACTTTCGCCTTCCCGGCCATAAACCCGAAAGCTGTGCTGAAAATAGCCCAGCTCGCCATTGGCCTGACGATGATCTTTAAGGCTGGACCCCCCGGCGGCAATCGCGTCCTCAAGAACCAACCGGATTTCACGATAAAGACGTTCGATCTCGCCCTGTTTCAAATCCTTGGCCAGGCGGTCCGGTGCAATGCCTGACCTGAACAATGCTTCGCACACATATATATTGCCAAGCCCTGCGACCAGTCGCTGATCCAGCAGCACCGTTTTGATCGGACTTGCACGTTTGGCTATTCCCGCCGCCAGCACGGCCGCGTTGAAGCTGTTTCCCAAGGGTTCCGGCCCGATGTCGACCAGCATCTTGTGGGTGGGAACCTCATCAGCGGCAATCAGGGTGATAACACCAAACCGGCGCGGATCGGTAAACCGGACCACAGCGCCCCCCTGCATGACAAAATCGACATGATCATGCTTTGCCGGGGCCGGAACACCCACGGCAGGATCATCGAAGATCGTCATGCGACCAGACATTCCCAGATGCACCAACAGAACCTGCCCGTCATCCAGATTGCCCAGAATATATTTTGCCCGACGGGTCAGCTGATTGATCCGGCGCCCCGCCATGCGCCCC
>CAMPHD010000425.1 GCA_946885765.1 uncultured Thalassospira sp. | reverse complement strand
GGTAACCATGAACAGGATCATGGGCCGATGTCTGATCGGTCACGATATCGGGGCGAACGCCGCGTTTGACCAGTTCGGGGAACACATCGGCGGCATTGCCGATCAGGGCAACCGATTTCGCCTCGCCCGCCTTGGTCCAGCGATCAATCAGCGCCAGTGCTTCGTCCAGCGAATGGGTTTTTTCATCGACATAACGGGTACGAAGACGGAAATCGGCGCGGGTTTCATCGCATTCCACGGCCAGACAGCAGGCACCGGCCATAACGGCGGCCAATGGCTGTGCGCCGCCCATGCCACCAAGACCACCCGTCAGGATCCATTTGCCCGCAAGACTGCCGCCATAATGCTGACGCCCGGCCTCGACAAAGGTTTCATAGGTACCCTGAACAATGCCTTGTGATCCGATATAAATCCACGACCCCGCCGTCATCTGGCCATACATCGCCAGACCTTTTTTATCGAGTTCGTTGAAATGGTCCCAATTGGCCCACTGCGGCACAAGATTGGAGTTCGCAATCAAAACACGCGGCGCATCCTTGTGGGTACGGAACACACCCACCGGCTTGCCCGACTGCACCAACAGAGTCTGGTCATCTTCCAGTTCCTTCAGGCTGGCAACGATCTGGTCGAAATCCTTCCAGGTACGCGCCGCACGGCCAATACCGCCATAAACCACCAGTTCATGCGGGTTTTCGGCCACATCGGGGTGCAGGTTATTCATCAACATGCGCATCGGTGCTTCAGTCAGCCAGCTTTTGGCTGAGATCTCCGTGCCGGTTGCCGGATAGACGTCGCGCTGGTTATGCCGCGGATTGTTGCTCATGATTTGCCTCTTAACGACGGGGCCAGTTCGGCCAATTTTTCAAGAATGGAAGTCAGATGCGTGCGCAGTTTTGCGGCACGGCTTTCGTCATAGGCCCAGGGTGCTGCCTCGGCCCCAAGATAGGTTGATTGCGCCAGTTCCATCTGGATGGCGTGTTGATTGATATTCGGGCGACCGTAATGGCGCGTGGTCCAGCCGCCTTTGAAACGGCCATTGAGGATGCTGGTGTAATCCTGTGCCGCGGCACAGATATCACGCGTTGCCACCTCGATCACCGGATCACAGGTCGTGCCCAGATTGGTGCCGATATTGAAATCGGAAAGCTTCCCGTCAAACAGGAACGGGATGTGTGATCGGATCGAATGGCAATCATAGAGGATCGCAACCCCGTGCTTTTCACGCACCCGGTCAAGCTCGCCTGCCAATGCCTGATGATAGGCACCGTGAAAATGATGGGCCCGAAATGCGATATCATCCTCGTCAGGGGCCTGATCCCAGATGTTTTCACCATCAAAATCCGTCAGCGGCACCAAGGTCGTGGTGTTCTGACCGGGATACAGACTGACCCCTGCCGGATCACGATTGGCATCGATCACGTAACGGTGGAACGTTGCCCGAACCGTCGTGACATTATCCAGAAGCCCGTCATAAAGCGTATGGATATGCCAATCCGTATCGGCAAGTTCGCGCCCGCGATCATTCAGTTTTGCGGCAATGTCGTCTGGAACATAGGTCCCCGTATGGGGCAATCCCAGAACGATGGGGCCTTCACCGCGCCTGACTTCAACCGGATTGATTTTTGTCATGCGTTGCCACCCACCACAAAACCCGAAAGTTTCGCGGCCGAAACAAGGCTGCCATTGGTTACCAGCTCCGCGGCCTTCGCCAGATCCGGGGCCATATAACGGTCCTGCTCGACGCTTGGAATGTCTTTGCGGACCATCGCCAGAACATCCTGCAAACCGGCACTGGTTTTTAGCGGACGGCGGAATTCAACACCCTGTGCCGCACAGATCAGCTCAACACCCAGAATATAGGAAAGGTTGGCATTCATCCGTGCCAGTCGGCGCGCACCGTGGGCAGCCATCGACACATGGTCTTCCTGATTGGCGCTGGTCGGCGTGCTGTCGGTCGAACACGGATTGGCAAGATGCTTGTTCTCGCTCATAAGCGCTGCTGTCGTGACCTCGGCAATCATCAGGCCGGAATTCAAACCCGGATCGGGGGTCAGGAACGGCGGCAGATCATGTGAAAGTGTCGGATCAACCATCAATGCCACGCGGCGCTGGGCAATCGCCCCGATTTCGGCAACGGCAAGGGCAATCTGATCGGCGGCAAAGGCCACCGGTTCGGCATGGGAATTCCCGCCCGACACAATGCGACCGTCTTCTTTGAGGACCAGCGGATTATCGGTGACTGCATTGGCCTCGATCTCCAACGTTTGCCCGGCAAAGCGTAGCAAATCCATCGCGGCCCCGGTCACCTGCGGCTGGCAGCGGATGCAATACGGATCCTGAACGCGGGTATCGCCTTCGCGATGGCTTTCGCGGATTTCCGATCCGTCCATCAAGGCGCGCATCGACCGCGCGACATTGATCTGCCCCGGATGACCGCGCAGCGTATGGATTTCATCAACCAGCGGGGCGGTTGATCCCATGATCGCATCGGTCGACAGCGAGGCGGTCACAATCGAACTGGCCGCATTCCGCCAGGCTGAAAACAGCCCGACCAATGCACATGCGGTTGAAAACTGTGTGCCGTTAATCAGGGCAAGGCCCTCTTTCGGGCCAAGGACCACGGGCGTCAGACCAGCTTTGGCGAGGGCATCCGCACCGGCCATGGTTTCGCCGCGATAGACCGCTTCGCCCGCCCCGATCATGACGGCCGTCATGTGGGCAAGCGGCGCCAAATCCCCCGACGCCCCGACCGAGCCTTGCGACGGGACAACCGGAGTTACGCCATATTCCAGCATCCCTTCGATCAGGTCGATAATGTTCCAGCGCACCCCCGATGCACCACGCCCGAGCGACAGCAATTTCAACGCCATCATCAGACGCGTGGTCGCGATATCAAGCGCATCCCCGACACCGCAGCAATGGCTGAGGATCAGGTTGCGTTGCAGGGTTTCGGTATCCTTGGCGGCAATCTTGACCGACGCCAGTTTGCCAAAACCGGTATTGACCCCATAAACCGCATCACTGCCTTCGGCAGCCGCACGGACCATCGCATGGGC
>CAMPHD010000424.1 GCA_946885765.1 uncultured Thalassospira sp. | reverse complement strand
CATGATCCGCGATACCAAACCGCGCCATCCAGACGGACTGCTGAAAATCCGATATGCCCGCAGGCAGGATAAGCTTGTCGGTTGCCCGGTCCCGGATCGCCCAGGCTTCCTGATCGCCGGAAACAAGGATATCCGCCGGGCGATACAGGATTTGCCCCGTAATCGCGATACAAAGCGGGATCACACCAAACCAGACCACCCTGTTCTGTCGCCAGATAAGGACCCAGGCAATCGCCACCATCATACCGGCGGCAAACACGGCACTGAACTGTTCAACATGCCAAAGTCCCCATGCCTGATCGGCGGCAAGACCGGCCGTTTCTATCAGCAGGGTCAACCCCGGTTTCATCAGCCACAAGGGCAATGCCCCCGCCCCGAACGGCATCAGGACAAGCGCCGCAACAATCAATGGCATGATCCAGAACGCCATCACCGGGATGGCAATCAGATTGGACAGAACCCCGATCATCGAAATCCGTCCGAAATGAAACCCGATAATCGGCGCGGTCACTGCGGTTACCAGAACGCCGGTAATCACCAGCCCGGCAAAAAACAGCCAAAGCCGAAACAATCGTGACCTGTCACCCGATGCATCAAACCATCGCCGCCCCGGCCCGTCATAAAACGCCACCAGCACCGACACCGCCGCAAAGGAAAGCTGAAAACTCGGCCCCAGAACCGCATCGGGCCGCAGGATCAAAACAACAAGTGCCGCAACCGCCACCAGCCGGAGCGATATCGCCCGCCGATCCAGCAACAGCGCCACCCAGACGATCATCAGGGTGATAAAGGCACGCTGAGTCGGAACGGTTGCGCCAGACAAGCCAAGATAAATGACCCCGGCCATCATCGCCCCGATGGCCGCCCATTTCTTGATCGGATATCGAAGCGCTATCGCCGGAATGGCCGCAAGACCGAACCGCAGGAAAAAGAATACCGTCCCGCTCAGAAGCCCCATATGCAGACCGGAAATCGCCAGCAGATGCGCAAGCCCGGATTTGCGCAGATCATCCGCCGTATCTTCGCCGACATCACCGCGTTCACCAACAATCAGCGCCTTGGCAATTCCGGATTCCGGCCATGCAAGAACGCGGTCGATTTCCCCCATGATCGCAAGGCGCAAATATTCGATCTGCTCGGATAACGGTTGCATCATTCCCGTCCCGGCGGCCTTCGTCACACTGTATCTGTGGCCGAAAACAAACCCGGTCGCACCGATTCCGTCCAGATACAACCGCCGTGAAAAATCCGGGTCCTCCGGCACGGATGCCGCGCGCAACGGAAACAACCGCGCCGATGCAATAATCCGGTCACCAACCGCAAGATCATCACCACCTGGCAAGCTCAAACGGACCTTCCAGTCAAATTCCCGATCCTCAAGCCCATCAATCCGAACCGGCGCCACCGTCATGCGCATCCTGCCGCCGCGAGGCTCCAACAACGTGATATCGCCTTCGATCTCGGTCATATAAAGCGTTTTGGCCGGAAGGTTCGACGGGGATGTTTCAAGATGAAGCGATGCGACCAGTAACCCGGTGCAAAACCCGGCAAGCAGCAAAAAGCCGAAAAAAGCTGAAACCCGGCGTCGCGAAATCCACAATCCCGACAGCGAAAGAATCACCGCCAGTCCCGATTGCTCAACACCAAGGCGCGCAGGAAGTGAAAAATACGCAGCACATCCCAACCCGAAGAATATAACCGCGCACAGGATCCAGGAATTTCTGCCCTCGGCCAATAACAATCCAGTTTGCGAAATTAATCCCGCAACATATTGATTTTTATTAATTCCATCACGACTTATTCGACGAATGTACAATAGCCTGCCCGGCACACAGTTTCTATCTATCATCGGCTGTGGTGCAACACCGCCGCATATGTGTTATAGCGTGCACGCCAAAAGTCATTACGACAAGCAACAACATCCAGCCAACGGATAGAGTGAATGACGGTTGTTACCCGTTTTGCCCCGTCTCCGACCGGGTTTCTGCATATCGGCGGCGCACGCACCGCCCTTTATAACTGGCTTTATGCCAAACACACCGGCGGCAAATTCCTGCTGCGCATCGAAGACACTGACCGGGAACGTTCCACCCCCGAAGCCGTCGAAGCCATTTTTGACGGGCTGAACTGGCTTGGCCTGACCGCAGACGAAGAACCGACTTTCCAGTTCGCCCGTCGCGACCGCCATGCCGAAGTCGCCCATGAACTGATCAAGGCCGGCAAAGCCTATTATTGCTATTGCTCGCCCGAAGAGCTTCAGGAAATGCGCGAAAAGGCCCGCGCCGAAGGCCGCCCGATGAAATATGACGGCACCTGGCGCGACCGCGATGCCTCCGAAGCCCCTGCTGGCGTCAAGCCGGTCGTTCGCCTCAAGTCGCCACAAACTGGCGATGCGGTTATTTCCGATCAGGTACAGGGCGATGTCCGCGTTGCCAATGATCAGCTTGACGATTACGTCATTCTGCGCGGCGATGGCACCCCGACCTATATGCTTTCGGTCGTGGTTGATGACCATGATATGGGCATTACCCACGTGATCCGTGGTGATGACCACCTGACCAATGCGTTCCGCCAGAAAGCACTTTATGACGCGATGGGGTGGGATGTCCCGACCTTCGCCCATATTCCGCTGATCCATGGGCCAGACGGCGCAAAGCTGTCCAAACGCCATGGGGCGCTCGGTGTTGAAGCCTATCGCGATGAAATGGGTTTCCTGCCCGAAGCCGTGAACAACTACCTGCTGCGTCTTGGCTGGGGTCACGGGGACGAGGAAATCATATCCCAGGAACAGGCCATCGAATGGTTTGACGTCAAAGATGTTGGCAAGGGTGCCTCCCGCTTTGACTTCGCCAAACTAACCAACCTGAATGGCGTTTATCTGCGTCAGGCAGACGATACCCGCCTTGCAAACGACATTGCACCGCTGATCGCAAAACAGATTGGCGTCGATGCAATTGACGCAGCGCAAAAAGAAATCTTGATCAAAGGCATGTCAGGGCTTAAAGAAAGAGCCAAGACACTCATCGAGCTCGCCGACTCTTCGGCCTTCTATGTTACGG
>CAMPHD010000423.1 GCA_946885765.1 uncultured Thalassospira sp. | reverse complement strand
GGCCGTTGCTTGGCGGCAAAAATGCCCGCAACCGCATCGTCATTGGTGGCATCCGCACCCAGCCCGTAAACCGTTTCGGTTGGAAACGCGACAAGTTCGCCCGCGCGCAACTTGGCCGCAGCCTGTGTCAGGGCACCTTCGGAATAGGGGCGGATCGTCAAAGCCGGGGACATCAAGCATTCCATAAAAAATATAGCCGTAAGAAATACCTAGCGATGCTGTAACGCAATGACAAGAATGTTGTTGATGGGATTAATTAAGGTAGATCACAGCGCGCTGTGATATTTTTTGGATTGATGTCTGGGGTGGACTTTCAATTTTTTCTATTCGGGGGAAGTTAAATGGTTGAGGCATATGTAATAATCGGAGCAATGAACACACACAAGAGTGCGACTATCAGGGCGTTAACTGGAGTGAGGGACCAGCAAACTACATGGAATGTACGTTGGACAGATTCTTCAAAAGATATGACAACTTATGTTGAACCGCGTTCGCTTCAAGAGAAAGGCATTGATGCAGCAGCCTTTGCAAAGTTTGTGGGTGCTTCCGGTTCTAAGAGGGTGATTTTCGCGCTACGTCCAGAAGGGAAACATTCGGGCGGAAAATATTACGAGGGTGCGGAGCATTACCTTGAACAGCTTAGAAAGAAAGGCTGGAGGATCAAGGGTTTGATTGAGCTTTCTGGGCCATACAATATTTCTTCTACATTTACTGTTTCGTCTAATATCGATGACTCAATCAACATTGCTGGGAATGAGATTGCGCATTTGATTAAGCCCTATTGGCCAATATTATAACCAATATCTCAGGGCTAAAAACTCCTGTAAAGATTATGGAATTTGACCTGACTTAAAAGAGAGGTTTAGGGTGTCGGTCGTAGGAAGAACCCGATGATTGATCCCGGTTCGCACGTGGTGCGTGTCAAAGCCTGCATCTCTGATATCCGGCCTGCTGCAAACACTCGCTCAGGTCCTCGAAACGGTGTAATCCATCGCAAGGAGGGCCTTTTATGCCTTTGCACATGCCATCCATTCCGCCGAAAGTTGCCATACCGCTGGCCCTGATTAATCTGGCGTCCTTTGTTTCGCAGATCATCCAGATCGGCGTGATCGACACGCTTTTGCCCCTGGCACTGACCAATGCCGGACTGGGGGAACGGCATGGCGGCATGATGCTGTCGCTTTACTGGATTGCCGATCTGATCGGTGGGTTCTTTGTCGCGGCAATTTTGCGCAAAACCCATCCCTTTGTCCCGCTTCTGATCAGCGGCCTGTCATTCTTCACCCTGATTGTCGTGGTGATGTTTGCGCCGCAATCGGCTCTTGTCCTGCCGGCAACCCTGTTTGCCGGGGTGGGGTTGATCCTGCGGTGGGTGGTGTGTGACGGTTTGATCGTGCAACTGGCCCCGCGCGATAAAATGGGCCGGGTGGTTGGTTTTCATGAAACCCTGATGGGGCTTGGCATTGTTCTGGGACCGATCCTGATTGGCTGGTTTGGTGATGACGCACTCGTCATGTCGGGCATTGCCCTTGCGGCTGCCATCATTCCGCTTTTCTGTGCCTTTGCCATGCCGCGCATTGAAATGGCATCGACCCAAAAGGGGGCCGGGGCAGCTTTCCGGCGCTGGATCGATCATTGGGATCTGGTGCTGATTGCCTTTGTCGCAGGGTTTGTCGAAATCTGCTTTTTGTCGGTCCTGCCCTTGCAATCGCAACGCGACACCGGACTTGCCGATGCCGGGCTCTGGATGGCGGCAATATTTGTGTTTGGCGGCACGATCTCCCAGCCGCTTGTTGGCTATGTTTCCGATAAAAGCGGCCCGATCAAACTGGCATGGCTATGCTTCGGATTGCTTCTGGCGGGGGCGGTGCCGATGGCGCTTGCAGGCTACGGGATCTTTGCCGCCGTCATTCAGTTTGCATTGGGGATCGCGGTGGCGGGGCTTTATACCGCTGCGGTCCTGATCGCGGCCAGTGGCCGGGGGCAGGGATATCAGGTCGGCGTTCTGGTGATCGTCTCGCAAAGCTATACGCTAGGGGCCATTGTCGGCCCGTCGGCGGGGACGTCGCTTTTGGTGATTGTCGGAAGCTGGGCTTTGCCCTTGCTAGTCTTGAGCGTTGGCTTTGTTTCGTTAGGCTTGCTATGGGTCCGTCAGCTATCTGGCGGAACTCGCTAGGTCATCAAAAAAGCACACGGACCAATTGGCGAGCTAGTTCGGAAAGCCCAACTGTGACCGCAGTAAATAAGCTGTCGATCACACGCCGCATAATTTTCTGGTTGTTAGAATTCATCTCTTCGCGAAACTCCACAAATGGCCTTCCGAAGAGTTTTTCAATAAATTGTTAAGTTCTTTTGAATTCCTTGCCAGTGAGGCAGACAGCGCAGAGCCGCCATCAAGATGGCGGCTCCATTTTACGCTCTAGCCCGGTGGTCGCTCCGCGGCAGTGACCCGGACCGCGTCGCCGTGATTCCGGCGGCTATTTACGTCACCTACACTTTGTGTGGCGATGGCGCGATCATCATTCAAATTGCCAAAAATGTCAAGGTTTCTGCGGTGTGGCATGCATCGTGATATGCGCCATATGCAATGCGGCCTGCCTTTGATGCGCCGCACAAAAGACAAGCCGCTATGATCGTTCTGTTATTCGGATCGCTTACCGCTTCGCGATAGATCAGGATTGGTATTTCACCGGCACGGACGGGCTGCGTGCGATGAAGAACGGATTGCGGAAATCGGCCTTGCCATAAGCAAATCGAGTCCCGTCCATATTCTCGACAACACCACCGGCGGCTGCCAGAACCGCATGACCGGCCCCGATATCCCATTCCATGGTCGGGCCAAGCCGGGGGTAAAGATCGGCCACCCCTTCGGCCAGAAGGCAGAGTTTAAGCGAACTTCCCGCCGGGCGCAGTTCCTTGACCGCAAGATCACCCAGAAACGCCTTCATCGCCTCGGGATCGCCATGCGACCGTGACCCGACAACCACAACGCCGTCTTCGGGCATGTCGCGCACGGTGATCGTGCGCTCGGTGTCGTTACCATCGCCGCTGCCTTCAATC
>CAMPHD010000422.1 GCA_946885765.1 uncultured Thalassospira sp. | reverse complement strand
GACGGTGATCCGTTCGCCTGTTACCAAAAAAGACATCGCTAGTACGGCGATCAGGTTTCACGCAACAAGGATGACATCATGAAAAACGCATTGGTTCTGGGCGCGGCACTTTCGGCGGCGGTTTCGCTTGCGGCGGTTGGTCAGGCGCAGGCACAGGGTGCCAAGGAAAAATGTTTCGGCGTATCACTTGCCGGGCAGAATGATTGTGCAGCGGGGCCGGGCACCACATGTGCCGGGACATCGAAAGTGGATTATCAAGGCAATGCCTGGAAGCTGGTTCCTGCCGGGACGTGTGCGGATATGAGCTTTACGACGGCGGATGGCCGCGAGGTCATGGGCAGCCTTGAGGCGCTTGAACGCGATCTTCCGAAATCCTGATGTGATGATGCCGACCGGTTTGGCCGGTCGGCATATTCTTTTTTTCCGGGAGGTTTGCGATGATCAGTAACCCGCATGGCACCAGATTGCCCGACCGGGCCGGTGTCGGTTTCAAGGGCGCGCATGCCGATGATGTGATCGGCCAGCCCAAGCAGGTCGGCTGGTTTGAAATCCATCCTGAGAATTACATGGTGGCCGGTGGGCCGCGCCTTGCGGTGCTTGAATCATTGCGTGCGGATTATCCGATATCGATGCATGGGGTTGGCTTGTCACTTGGCGGCGGGGAGCGGCTTGATCCCCATCATTTGGCCGATCTCAAGCGGCTGGTGGACCGGTTTGAGCCCGCCATGCTGTCGGAACATATTGCATGGTCAAGCCATGAGGGGCTTTACATGGCCGACCTTTTACCGACACCGATGACGCAAACGTCGCTTGATCAACTGGTTGAGGCGATTGACGAGGTGCAGACGGCAACAGGGCGGAAAATCCTGATTGAAAATCCGACGTCCTATCTGGCGTTGCCACAAAATTCGATCCCCGAAATTGACTTTATATCTGAGGCCGCGCGGCGTTCGGGATGCGGGCTTCTGATTGATGTAAACAACATTTACATTTCCGCCTGCAATTTGGGCTTTGACGCCAACGATTATGTCGATGCGATCCCCGGCGACCTGATCGGGGAAATTCATCTGGCGGGGCATGAGGCGGATGCCAATAGCAATGAGAAGGTTTTGATCGATACCCATTCGCGCCCGGTGGCCGATCCGGTCTGGGATCTGTTTGATCGCCTGATTGCACGCATCGGGGCGCGGCCGACCCTGATTGAATGGGATAATGATGTGCCGAATTGGGCGACGCTTCGGGCCGAGGCGGCGCTTGCGGACTTGCACCTTGAGGGGCATCTTGCGCGGTTTTCGGGTGCCGATCCCGTGCGGGTGGCGTCATGAGCGGTGCTGGGGCCTTTCAGGCGGAATTTTCCCGCGCCCTGATGGCAGTAGATCCATCGGCGCGGCCGGTGGGGCTTGATCCGGCAATGGCAGGACGGTTTGCGATTTATCGCAACAATGTCCATCGCGGGCTTGGCGATGCGTTGATCGCGGCCTATCCGGTGGTGGTGAAGCTGGTGGGGGAGGATTTCTTTCGCGCCATGGCGCAAGGCTTTTTCCGGGCCGAGCAGGCGCGCAACGGATCACTTGCACTTTATGGCACCGGTTTTGCCGATTTCATTGATGGTTTCGATGCGGCGGCGTCAGTGCCCTATCTTTCCGATATGGCCCGGCTGGAACGGGCGCGGCTTGAGGTGTTGCATGAGGCTGATGATACGGTGCTGGATGCCGGGGCACTTGCGGCTTTGGGCGATGATCTGGCGGCGTGCCGGTTTGTGGCCCGTAGCGCGTGCCGCTTGGTGAGCTCGTCCTTTCCGATCCATGCGATCTGGTTGCGGCAGCAGGTGGATAGCACGCAGGCCGAACCGATTGTGCCGCGACCGGAAAATGTCCTGATTACCCGGCCCGGCATGACGGTCCACCAGATCGTACTGGATGAGGCGGGCGCGGTATTTGCCCGCTGCCTTCTGGACGGCATGACGGTTGCCGATGGGTATGGCGCGGCAATCGAATGTGATCCGCAATTTGATGTGACATCGGGCTTTGCCCAACTGATAGCGGCCGGGGCATTTGCCGGTTTGAGGGAGTAAAAAATGCAAACAGCGATCAAAAGAATGACCGGGCTTCATGCCAGCCTGTTTGGCAATCTGGAAGCGCGGACCGATGGCTGGTTCATCGGGCTTGCTGCACGGTTGTGGTTTGCGGCGATTTTGCTGCCTTATTATTTCAACAGCGCGATGACCAAGGTGGCGGGGGATAGCTTTCCCAGTGCCGGGGCGTTTGCGCAGATCGTGCCATCAATTGCCGATCAGTATCTGTATGACACGGCGGCCATTCCGTTTTTCCCGTGGCATATCATCGTGATTGCCGGGACTTTGGCAGAATTCGTTTTGCCGGTTCTGATCGTGCTGGGGCTGTTTACGCGCTTGGGTGCGCTTGGCATGATCGGGTTTGTGGCGGTTCAGACCGTGGTGGATATCACGGCCCATGGTGCGGCGGCGGGCGCGCTTTTTGACGGTTTGCCCGATCAGTTGATTGATCAGCGGGTGTTGTGGATTTTTGTGTTGCTGATGCTGGTGATCAAGGGAGCGGGTGCGGTGTCGATTGATCACCTTCTGTCGCGGAAAGCCGGATAGGACAGGGTGTTATTGCAATGTCCGGTGATGGGCAAGATGGCCGAGCTTGTCCGGGTTGCGCGTGACATAAAGGGCGGTAATGCGACCCCGTTCGATTTGCAGGGCGGTTGTTTGCAGGATATTGCCAGCCTCGATGGTGATGAAGCCGGGCAGGCCATCGATCATGGCAAAACGCACCAGCCGTGATGGAGATTGCGCAAAGCCTTCTGCCATTTCCATATGACGTTGCATCACAGCCGAAATGCCGGTCAGCGGCATGGGTGTTGCGGGAACACGGCCGCCGCCATCGGCATAGGCGGCAACATCATCGGCCAGAAGATCGCGCAATGCCTGCAGGTCCCCGGTGCGCGATGCGGTGAAAAAGGCCGACGCGATTTTCATGCCCTGTTCTTTTGGAACGGAAAAGCGCGGACGGGCGGCATGGATATTCTGCCGGGCGCGGCTGGCAAGTTTGCGGCAGG
>CAMPHD010000421.1 GCA_946885765.1 uncultured Thalassospira sp. | reverse complement strand
GCGGCGGCGGTGGCGGGCCAGCGGGTTTTGGGGCGCGGGGTCAGGTGCTTGTCCAGATTGTCGGTATGAAGTTCGACCAGACCGGGCATCAGGTAATCGCCGTTCATGTCTTCGGCACCGGGCAGGTTGGACGGGCGATCCGAGATATCGGTGATCAATCCGTCTTTGACCTGAACGGCACCCTCGATGACATCATTGGCGAGGACAATCTTGGCATTGGTAAAAATCTGTTCAGTCATTGGCCCCAACTTTAAACGAAGTCACATCAAATGATCCCGTGCAGACCGCATCGCGGGTTTCGTGATCATGGAAAATACCGGCAATGGCGGCACCGCGTGCCTTGGCTTCTTCAATCAATGCCAGAACCGTGGCACGATTTTGGACGTCAAGCGATGCGGTCGGTTCATCAAGCAGCATGATCGGATAATCGGCGATAAAACCGCGCGCGATATTCACGCGCTGTTGCTCGCCCCCGGAAAAGGTCAGGGGGGAAAGTTGCCACAGACGTTCGGGAATGCGCAAGCGGGTCAGAAGGTCGCGGGCCTTTTCCATCGCCGTTTCGCGGGACGTACCCAGCGCGATCAGCGGTTCGGCGACGATTTCAAGTGTTGGCACGCGTGGAATGACGCGCAGGAACTGGCTGACATAGCCCATGGTGCGTTTGCGCATATCAAGGATCGCATGCGGGCTTGCGGTGGTGATATCAAGCCAGTCGCCATCGTGAAGCACGCTGATCGAGCCGCTTGAACAGGTGTAATTGGCATAAAGCATACGCATGAAGGTGCTTTTCCCCGATCCGGATTCACCGGTCAGCGCAATGCATTCACCGGCATTGAGGCGGAATTCGACCCCTTCGAATACCGGGATCGTGACGCTGCCCTGTGTGTGCAGGGTAAAGCCCTTGGCGACGTTTTTGGCGTGAAGCATTTCAGACATTTCAATCGCCCTAATTTTGCAGGATGGAAGAAACAAGCAGCTGGGTATAGGCGTGCTGCGGATCGTCCAGCACCTGATCGGTCAGGCCGCTTTCGATCACTTCGCCGTTCTGCATGACCATCAGGCGATGCGATAGCAGGCGGGCAACCGCCAGATCGTGGGTGACGATGATCACCGCCAGATTAAGGTCGTGAACCAGCCCGCGCAGCAGATCGAGCAGGCGGGCCTGAACCGAGACGTCCAGACCACCCGTGGGTTCGTCCATGAAAACGAGACGCGGGCTGGTTACGAGGTTACGGGCGATTTGCAGGCGTTGCTGCATGCCACCCGAAAAGGTTGAGGGCAGATCATCAAGGCGTTCGGTGGCAATTTCGACCTTGCCCAGCCAGTTTTCCGCCGTGCTTCGGATGTTGCCGTAATGACGATCACCGACCGCCATCAGGCGTTCGCCGATATTGGCACCGGCACTGACATTCATGCGCAATCCATCGCGGGCATTCTGGTGGACGAAGGCCCAGTCGGTGCGCATCAGCAATCGACGTTGCGCTTCGGACATCTGATAGACATCGCGGATGCCATCGATGCGGGTATGGTATTCAACCATGCCCTTGGTCGGTTCCTGCTGGGCGGAAATGCTGCGCAGCAAAGTTGATTTGCCGGAGCCGGATTCACCAACGATGCCAAGCACTTCGCCGGGGCGGAGCTCGAAGCTGACATTGCGGCAACCGACCCGGTCACCATACATCATGGTCAGGTCGGAAACGCGCAAAAGCGGTTCATTTGAACGGGTCATTATTCTGCGGCCTTTCCGTTGGTTTGGCTGGTGCCAAGGGGCTGATCATGATGTTGTGGGCCGCGATGGCCGGCGTCCTGCCGTTCGCTGCAATAATCGGTGTCCGAGCAGACAAACATCCGGTTTCCCTTGTCATCGAGGATGACTTCGTCAAGGTAGCTGTCGGTTGCGCCGCACATGCCGCCTTCGTCCTTCCAGCTTTGCACCTCGAACGGGTGATCTTCGAAATCGAGGCTTTTGACCTTTGTGTAAGGTGGCAGGGCGTAGATGCGTTTTTCACGACCGGCACCGAAAAGCTGCAGGGCGGCCATCATGTCCATTTTCGGATTGTCGAATTTCGGTGTCGGCGACGGATCCATGACATAACGATCATCAACCATCACCGGATAGGCATAGGTGGTCGCGATATGGCCGTGACGCGAAATGTCTTCATAAAGCTTCACATGCATAAGCCCGTATTCCTCAAGCGCGTGCATTTTACGTGTTTCGGTTTCGCGCGGTTCGAGGAAGCGAAGCGGTTCGGGGATCGGCACCTGATAGACAAGGATCTGGTCTTCGCGCAGTTCCTTTTCGGGAATGCGGTGGCGGGTCTGGATGATTGATGCCTCGGCGGTTTTTTCCGTGGTGGCGACATTGGCGGTCTTGGCAAAGAACTGCCGGATTGAAACGGCATTGGTGGTGTCATCCGCGCCCTGATCGATGACTTTCAGGGTATCGTCCGGGCCGATGACGGCGGCCGTGACCTGCACCCCGCCGGTACCCCAGCCATAGGGCATCGGCATTTCACGGCCGGCAAACGGCACCTGATATCCGGGGATGGCAACGGCCTTTAGCAACGCGCGCCGGATCATGCGTTTGGTTTGTTCATCAAGATAGGCAAAATTATAGGCCGAAGATGCTTGCGCCGGATTATTTACGGTCTGTTCCATATTGGTTACTCCGCGGCTTCGGGTTGTGATCTGGCGTTTTCGGCGTCTGCTGCATCCGCCTTTGCCAGACGTTCCAGCACTTCGGCACGCATGCGCCGGACAAGTTCAAGTTCGCCCTGAAAATCGACATAGTGGGGCAGTTTGATATGTTCGACAAAGCCGGTTGCCTGCACATTGTCGCTATGTTCCATGACGAATTCCTCGTCCTGGGCCGGGCCCATGACCTGTTCGCCCATTTCGCGTGCGCGCATCGCACGATCCACCAGTGCCATCGAAATCGACTTGCGTTCGTTCTGACCGAAGACAAGCCCGTAACCGCGGGTGAATTGCGGTAGTTTGGTTTTGGAACCCTTGAACTTGTTGACGGTTTCGCATTCGGTCAGTTCGATATCGCCGATATCGATGGCAAAGCCGAGTTCTTCGG
>CAMPHD010000420.1 GCA_946885765.1 uncultured Thalassospira sp. | reverse complement strand
GCACTCGCAAGCAACTGACCGTGGTGACCAAATCAAATGCACAACGCAATGGCATGGTCATGTGGGATGAAATCGCAGCCGAAGTTGCTGCAGAATATCCTGATGTCCAATGGGACAAGATGCTGGTCGATGCCATGACCATGCGTATGACCCTGCGCCCCGAAACGCTCGATACCATCGTTGCGACCAACCTGCATGCCGATATTCTGTCGGACCTTGCGGCGGCACTGGCCGGGTCTCTTGGCATTGCGCCGACAGCAAACCTTAATCCCGAAGGAAAGTTTCCGTCGATGTTCGAGCCGATCCACGGTTCGGCTTTCGATATTACCGGCAAAGGGATTGCCAATCCGGTGGCGACTTTCTGGAGTGCGGTCATGATGCTTGATCATCTGGGCGAGGCGGCGGCATCGGCGCGTCTGATGCGCGCTGTGGAGCGCGTTACAGCTGATCCCTTGCTGCACACACCTGATCTTGGTGGAAAGGCCACGACACGTCAGGTGACCGATGCCGTGATTGCGGCCATTCACGGCGACAATCTTTGATTAGGGTATGACAATGGCGGTACGCAAAATGCCAGATATTTTCACTGATACAGGGGCACGCGCCCTGCTTCGGGAAATGTTTGATGCAGCCATCCGTGCCGCAGACCCGGACCACTGCGTTCCGCGCTTTTTGCCTGTCCCACCCCAAGATGGGCGTACGATCGTGATTGGCGCAGGCAAGGCGGCGGCCAAAATGGCCCGTGCGATTGAGGCTCATTGGGGCGGGTCGCTCGAAGGTATTGTCGTGACCCGTTATGGTCACGCCGTGCCGACGGAAAAAATCACCGTCATCGAAGCAGGCCACCCGGTTCCGGATGCTGCCGGTGTTGATGCGTCAAGGCGTATTCGGGAACTCGTTTCGGGGCTAAGCGAGAATGATTTGGTGATCTGCCTGATTTCGGGTGGCGGATCGGCCTTGCTGGTTGATCCGTTATCGCCGGTAACATTGCCGCAGAAGCAGGATATTTCATGTGCGCTTTTGAAATCGGGCGCAAATATCAGCGAGATAAACTGTGTACGACGCCATCTTTCGGCAATCAAGGGTGGGCGGTTGGCTGTTGCCTGCTATCCCGCCCGTCTGGTGACGCTGGCGATTTCCGATGTGCCGGGGGATGATCCGCTGGATATTGCATCCGGCCCGACTGTTGTCGATCCGACAAGTTGTGCCGATGCCCTAGCGATCCTGAACCGTTATGGCATCGATATTCCGGTACATGTTCGCGATCTTTTACAATCGGGTGAAGGCGAAACCGTAAAGCCGGGGGATCTGCGTCTGGCAAGGGCTGAGATCAAATTGATTGCGACCCCGCAAATGGCGCTGGAGGCAGCGGCACGGGTTGCGCGGGAATATGGAGTTGCTGCCCATATCCTCGGGGATGCGATAGAGGGCGAAGCCCGCGATGTCGGGCGTGTGATCGGGGGGATCGCCCGTCAGGTGGTGCGTTACGGGCAACCGTTTACCGTTCCATGCGTGATGTTATCTGGCGGGGAGACAACCGTGACGGTGCGCGGCAATGGCCGGGGCGGGCGCAATGTGGAATTCCTGCTGTCGCTTGTGGCAATGCTGAATGGCGAAGCCGGAATTCATGCCGTTGCAGGAGATACCGACGGTATTGACGGGATCGAAGAAATTGCCGGTGCCTTCATCTCGCCAGACACCCTGTCACGGGCGAAATCACTGGGGACCAGTGCTGACGACGCCCTTGCGCAAAATGACGGGCATGGTTTTTTCGAACGACTTGGCGACAGCATCGTCACCGGCCCGACCCTGACCAATGTTAACGATTTCCGTGCGGTTCTTGTGACCGGTTGAACGGATGAAACTGCTGACAGATAAACGATGACCAAGGAAGCACTTATGTCGAATAAAACACACAAAATTGCGGTTATTCCGGGGGATGGCATCGGGACCGAAGTCATGCCCGAAGGGGTGCGCGTTCTCGAAGCCGCGAGCAAGAAATTCGGGATTGATCTGCATTTCGATCATTTCGATTTTTCGTCCTGCGACTATTACCACAGGCATGGCCAGATGATGCCGGACAACTGGAAAGAGCAGGTCGGAAATCATGACGCGATCTTTTTTGGGGCTGTTGGCTTGCCCGATACCGTGCCCGACCATATTTCGCTTTGGGGGTCGTTGATCCAGTTTCGCCGTGATTTCGATCAATATGTCAGTTTGCGCCCGGCGCGACTGATGCCCGGTGTTCCCTCGCCGCTGGTCGGGCGAAAGCCCGGGGATATCGATTTCTATGTCGTGCGTGAAAACACCGAAGGTGAATATTCCTCGATCGGGGGGAAAATGTACCCGGACACGGATCGCGAGATTGTCGTACAGGAAACGGTCATGTCGCGCATGGGGGTCGATCGCATCCTGAAATATGCTTTTGACCTGGCGCAGAAACGTCCGAGCAAACGACTGACATCGGCGACCAAATCGAACGGTATTTCAATTACCATGCCCTATTGGGATGAACGGGTTGTCGAGATGGCAAAAAACTATCCCGATATCAGCTGGGATAAATACCATATCGATATTCTGACCGCGCATTTTGTCCTGAACCCGGATCGTTTTGATGTGGTGGTGGCATCCAATTTGTTTGGCGACATCCTGTCCGATCTCGGGCCGGCCTGTACCGGGACCATCGGTATTGCGCCGTCAGGCAACATCAACCCGGAACGTAAATTCCCGTCGCTGTTCGAGCCGGTTCATGGTTCCGCCCCCGATATCGCGGGCAAAGGGATTGCCAATCCGATTGGCACAATCTGGGCTGGTGCGATGATGCTTGAACATCTTGGTCACAAGGATGCCCATGACGGGATCATGAGGGCTATCGAAGCGGTGCTGGTTGATGAAAATCTGCGGACCGGGGACCTTAAGGGCAAGGCCGACACTGTTACCTGCGGTAAGGCGATTGCGGATGCGGTCCTGACACTGTAATTCGCCTGACGCCGGTCCAATGACCTGCTTGCGCCTGGGGGTGCAGGCAGGTCATTCCTTTGACGCATTCAGTCCTTTTCCAAGACATTTTCCCAGAACTTTTCGA
>CAMPHD010000419.1 GCA_946885765.1 uncultured Thalassospira sp. | reverse complement strand
AATTCCACTGGGCCGTCAGACCCAGCGCGGCGTCGTCTGGGGTAAGGCCAGGGGCGACGTCGATCCGGCCAAGCTGCGCGAGATTTATGGCGTTTTGCAGGCACCGCCAATGGCCGACGTGACGCGAAAGTTCGTCGATTGGGTGTCGGCCTATACCATGGCGCCGCAGGGTGCGGTGCTGCGCATGGCGATGAGCGTTTCTGATGCGCTGGAGCCGCCAAAGCCGATTTTCAGATTTACCCTTGCCGATCCGGCAGAAGGGGAGAGCAGCCTTCGCATGACGCCGCCGCGCAAGCGGGTGATGGCGTTTTTACGCGACCATCCGCCGATGGAACAGGCCGATATCATGCGCGAAACCGGTGCCGGGGCCAGCGTGATCAAGGGGCTGGTCGAGGCGGGCGTTGTCCGGCGTTTGATGGTAACACCGCCATCGCCGTTTGAGGCCCCCGACCTTGATATCAAGCGCCCGCATTTATCCGAAGCACAGGAACGGGCGGCTGACATGCTGTGCGCCAAGGTGGCCGAAGATGGGTTTTCGGTCACGTTGCTGGATGGTGTGACGGGGTCGGGCAAGACCGAAGTTTATTTCGAGGCGATCCGCGCCGCGTTGGAAAGCGGGAAACAGGTGGTGGTTTTGCTGCCGGAAATCGCCCTTTCGGCGCAGTGGTTGCAGCGGTTCCGTGACCGATTCGGCGTTGAGCCGGCCCTTTGGCATTCCGAAGTCGGACAGGCGCGGCGGCGCGACACATGGCGGGCGGTGGCTGATGGGTCGGCAAAACTTGTGGTCGGGGCGCGCTCCGCACTGTTTTTGCCTTATGCCAATCTGGGCCTGATCGTGGTTGATGAAGAACATGAACATGCGTTCAAGCAGGAAGACGGCGTGATTTATCATGCGCGCGATATGGCGGTGGCGCGGGCGCATCTGGGCGGTATTCCGGCCATTCTGGCGTCCGCGACCCCGTCGCTGGAGACCTTGGCGAATGTGGAAGCCGGACGATATGAGCGGGTCGAGCTTTCGGAACGGCACGGCATGGCGGTTTTGCCAAGTGTCGAGATTGTCGATATCCGGCAGGACAAACCGGAACGCCAACGCTGGATCACGCCGACCTTGAAAAAACGGCTTGCGGAGACATTTGCCGCCGGGGAACAGGCGATGCTGTTCCTGAACCGTCGGGGTTATGCGCCGCTGACCCTTTGCCGGGCGTGCGGGCATCGGTTCCAGTGCCCGAACTGTACGGCGTGGCTGGTGGAGCATCGGGCATGGGGCAAATTGCAATGCCATCATTGCGGGTATCAGGCAAAAGCCCCTGATAGCTGCCCGGCCTGCGGGGCAGAAGAAAAGCTTGCTGCGTGCGGGCCGGGGGTGGAACGGCTGTATGAGGAGGCGGTCGAGACATTCCCGCAACTCCGCATCGAGGTCGCGACATCGGACAATATCGCCGGGCCAAAGGCCGCGGCGGAACTGGTTAACCGGGTGCATAATCACGAGGTTGATTTGCTGATCGGGACGCAGATATTGGCCAAGGGTTATCATTTTCCGATGCTGACCCTTGTGGGGGTTGTTGATGCCGATCTTGGCCTTGCGGGCGGGGATTTGCGCGCAGCCGAACGCAGTTATCAGTTGATGACGCAGGTGGCCGGGCGTGCCGGGCGTGGTGAGCGACCGGGGATGGTTTTGCTGCAGACGGCTGATCCGTCCAACCGGGTGATCAAGGCGATTGCGGCGGGGGACCGCGATGCGTTTAACGAGGTTGAGCTGTCGCAGCGCATGACGCATGGCATGCCGCCGCATGGAAGGTTGGCGGCCCTGATCATTTCGGGGAAAAAGGAAAACGAGGTCGACGAAGCCGCGTGGCGGATTGGCCGGGCAGCCCCAAGGGGTGATGGCATTGTCGTTCTGGGACCGGCCCCGGCCCCGTTATCGTTGCTGCGCGGGCGGTATCGCAGACGATTCCTGATCCGCACCGACAAACAGGTCCGGTTGCAGGCGATGATCCATGACTGGTTATCAAAGGTGAAAACGCCGGGCAGTGTCCGGGTGCAGATCGATATCGATCCTTACAGCTTTATGTAGGATCAGTTCTGATTCAGTTCTGATATTGGGATTGCCACCAGTCGAGGCCGTCCGGGCCGAGGTAATCCTGAAAGATGGTGGCAAGGCGGCCATCATTGCGCATTTCGCGGATGATCTGGTCATAGCGGGCAAGAAACGTGTCCTTGTCGGGGTAATCCGACGCCTTTGTGAACACGTTATAATAGGGCGCGCGGCGAAGCGGCGGATAGATAAAGGCGATTTTTTCGCGTTGCCCGTTGCGTAGGGTTTCGTAAAGCGTGCTGAGGTAATTGACCGGCACGACATCAAAGCGGTTTTCCAGCAGCATCGGGATCAGAAGATCGTTCTTGGCGACGACTTCGATATCCAGCCCGGATTGCCAGAAGGTATCGGTATAGGAATATTCCGCCGCCGCGCCGACGCGGTGACGGGCGAGATCGGAAAAATCATTGAACGTGATCCGGTCGCGGTCTTCAGCCCGCACGGCAAAGCGCCAATCGAGCAAAAGATGGGCTTCCTGCGGATAGTCCAGATACTGGCTGCGTTCGTCGTTTTGCGACAGGGTCAGGACGATGTCGCTGGCTCCAACCTGCGCATTATGCAGGAGGCGACGGCCATTATCGACAAGCTGAAAGCGGTAATCGGTGATGCCCATGTCGCGCAGCACTTCGGTCATGATGTCGATATCAATCCCGCGCGGGTCGCCATCGACCATCCATTTCAGCGGGGCTTCGGACAGGCCTTCGATGATCAGGGTGCGGGCAGGGGCAACTGTTGAAAAGACGGCGATCAGCAATAATGCGATGAAGACGCACGGGCCCGCCCTGCGCACCCCCAGTGGTGCCGCCATATGCACGAAGTCCGAGCTTAGCCGCATCGGTGGCCGCATATATTGTCTCCCGTCGCGAAAGCGGGTTATGGATAGCCTAAGCTTTTAAATTCCATGGATAAGATTTGATGACGAATGTTAAAAATTCAACAAAGTCGATCGAAAGCCAGAAAAGCATATGTGATTGGGCCGAAAAGATGTTTGGTCC
>CAMPHD010000418.1 GCA_946885765.1 uncultured Thalassospira sp. | reverse complement strand
ATAAGTCCCGATAACATGCGCACAAAGCGCACCATCAACCATCGACCGGATATGGCATTCCGCAATCAAAAGGCGCTTACCTGCCTTGAGGATTTTCGCCTCGGCCAGCAAATCACCCGGCTTTGCCCCGGAAAGGAAATGCACCGTCGCCTCGGTCGTAACCGCCAGATCGGCCTTGGGTACCACAAGCCACGCCACCGCATAAAGCGCAATATCGGCCAGCGCAAAGATCGCCGGGCCACAAATCACATTGCCCGGCCGGATATGCCGTTCGTTAAACGGCAGACGTAACAGGGCACGGTCCCCCGAAAGTTCTTCGGTTCGGACGTTCATATCTCCGACAAACGGAACCTTTTCACGCATGATCGCATCAAAATCCGCCAATGTTACGCCGGTACGGGGTGGCATGGCTGTCATATCGGGTTCCTCCCTGTCGCCAGCCTTGCACGGATGGCGTTATTCCCTTTGATCGACAGCCTGACATAACGTTTACGTTAACGTCAACAATTTCAGCGTACATTGCCCTCGACATAAAGTCGCAAACCACTTTGTCCTGGTCGTTTGCCGGTTTTATCTGCCAAGGATTATGGAAAGCTCGATCACCGTCATCCAGACAACGGCAAGAATGACAATCCCGGTAATCAGAAAGGAACCGATATTGGGCAACCACCGCGCCATGCCCCGCCGCTTGACGGCAAGTATATGAACTGATGGTGCTGGTCTGGTTTCCGATACGTTGCGTAAAATCCGCCCGCGTTGATTTTCCAAACGATACGGATGGCTTTCTATATCCCCCTCATTCTCGTCACCAGTTACCGGCATTTTTGCCTTGGCGTCCGATGCTTCGCCCGAAGACATTATAGACGCAATGAAGTCGATGAACGGATGGTCTTCCGGTCCCTCGCCCGATGCCGCAATATTCTCTTTTTCATTTTTCGGATCAATATTGGGTTTGGAACCGGATTTGGGCACCGATGCCACCGGACTTCTGAAATATCGATGATGTTCCGAACCCTGATGATCAGGTTGCGGTTGCTGGTATCCGCCCCTGCTCTGCTGATCGGCACTATCGGGTTCCGGCGTCAAATCGCCCTGCACAGGGCTGCGGCGATGAATGCCCCTGGACATCATTCTTGATGCAGAAGCATGATAGACACCCGATACAGGCAATCTTTGGCTTTTCATGATACGCCTCCAATAGCCAGATGGCCCTGTGCAAAACAGACGGCCATGCACCGTCAACGCGACAACAGAACAGCAAGCTCTGAATATGTCGCGAGGACAACACTCGCAATCACAATACTGACAATCAGGGACGCCCCGACGCGCGGCAGATTTTTCTGCATCCAACCGGTCAGATCAAAGCCGGAACCAGCACCTGAGCCGGACCTTCGAAATCTTGGCCTGACCGGGCCACGCAGGATAACTGTGGGCTTGTCCACTTCATCGTTGGACGCCCAATGATACCGGTTTTCCGGAAGATAAACCGGGTGGCGGTCTTCCTGACCTTTTACGTCACTTTCCATGGCGACTACGGCGGTACCTCCGCCGTCTCCTGCAACAAGGGTTATGTCATACTCTGACGTCCTTTCATTGCCGACATACCTTGCCGGTCAATTCAGGCCATCACCCCCTGGTCGTTCAATCTCCCCATTATCTGCTCTCGAAACGCCGGACAATTCCGATAAAAGCCCGACGCCTGTCACATGGTTCACCACGCAACAATTATACTAGACGTGAAGATTTAGGCAGGTTTGAGGCAAAATGCAGGATGCATTTTCTATTGCTGATTACGTTTATCCGCCAATCAGCTTGCCAAGCTCGGTATAGACCAGCACCAGAATATAGCCGACGGCAATGGCCGCCACCATATAGGCACCCAGTTTTGGCAGGATTTTATCAAGCGCCAGCGCATTGCCGCGCGTCATTGCCTTTTTCTCGGCCCTGCGCTGTCTGGCGGATTTTCGCTTGCCGGCATCGCCAGAATGCGCCTGCGATGTCTTGACCATATTGCGCCGCCGGGCCTCTTCCTGACTAAGCCAGCTTGAACTGTTGTCGGGCAGATCAATATTACCCGATCCGTTTCCGGATGCGGATTTCAGGTCATCGACACGCCCGGCGATATCATTATGCGTATCCAGACTGGTTCTGGCACCATCACCCAGGCTTTCAAGATAGTCACGATACGCACTACCTTCCGTATCATCTTCATCCTGTGAACCAGTCTGCACGACAGCAGCAGGTTGCACCTGATGCAAGGCGACATTACTGGCAAGAAAATGACGATTGGGTCTGGGCCGATCACCTGCCTTCTCACTGCTGCGAAGGTTGCCCGCTGTTACGGGCCGGCTTTTTTTCGGGGCTGTCGGTTTGGGCCCGGCCATCGCGGCCCCGGAAATATCGCGGCTTGCATCGGGCTCAAGGGTGCTGGTCTCCGGATCATCCGGATCAGCTTCGGGGCGTTTGGGTTGCAGGATTTCCGGCACGTCAAAACCGCGACTTAACAACCGCGCCCGTGCCTCGGCACGCTGACGTTCCATGTCCCAATCCATGACCTCCTTGCGGTCATAGCGTTGAAACCGGCTTGCGTTTTTCAACGATCTCCTTGGTGGTAACAAAACGACCAGGAGCACGTTTCGGCTTGCGTTGTTCGTCGTTGCTCATTCCCAACCGTCCTAACCTGGGATCGTCACCCCGGCATGAAGAAATCTTCTTGTATTTTTGGTTTCCAACAAAACCGGGACGTGAAATTCTACGACGACAATATACTGACGCAAAAGTAAAAAACATACAGTGCGCGCCATCACAGGGAGGACAAAATGACCCGTAATTCCCCTAACAGCCAGACTGCTCCAGACACCCTGATCCTGCGCGAGGATCAGGGTCCTGTTACGACACTCACCCTGAATGCCCCCAAAAGCCGAAATGCCCTGTCAGGCGCCATGATGACAGCCCTTCATACCGCATTGGACAGGATTGCCACCGACAAGGCGGTTCGCTGCGTAATCCTTGCCGCAAACGGACCGGCCTTTTGTGCGGGTCATGATCTTAAGGAAATGAACGGGATTTCAGCCTGTGACGGCCATGCCGCCCTGTTTTCCC
>CAMPHD010000417.1 GCA_946885765.1 uncultured Thalassospira sp. | reverse complement strand
ACGGTCCGACCCGTTCGACAACATCACCGAAACTTTCACCGTTCGGGGGCTGTTGCCGCGCGAAATCGGTCCAGAAACGGGTGGTTTCACCTTTGGGCAGGTCATTCCAGTGTTTCTTTTCCCACGCCCCGAAATGCTGTTCGGCGAAGCCGGTTTCACGCGTCGGCAGGATGTTTTCATCCATCAGCTCAAGCAGTTTAAGCGCGGTATCAAGCGTACGTGACAAATGACTGGTGACCCAGGCCGCCTCGTTTGGCAAATGGCGAGACAAGGCACGCAGCGCCTTTTCATCGGACAAATCGACCGGCATGTCGCTTCGGCCATAGACAAGCCGTTCCGGATTGATCACCGGCGCATGGCGGACAAGCCACCAACGGGTTGTCACTGCTTTATCCACTTTTCCCCCAAGGAAAAAAGACCGAAAGTGCAGGCGAAACCGCAATCCCGATCCGGTGTCAGTTTTGGCTGGGCATTTTCATGATCCTATCATCAAGCAACCTGAATGACTGCGACAAATGCAATCCCGACCAGCAGTTCTGCAATGACCTGCGTCATGCCAAGCACATCGCCGGTATGACCGCCAATCTGGTGTCGGGCAATCCACCCGATCACCGATGCCCCGACCATCATCGCAATCAAAGACACGAACGCGGTAACCGCCCCTGCCACGATCACCACCAGTATCAGGGCAATCGCAATACCGGCTGCAACCATCCTGATGTCTGGTCGCCCGGCACTTTTGCCAAGCCCGTTTTCGCGCGCAGGATCAAAGACATACATCACAATCGGCATGGCCGCGCGCGACATCACAGCCTTCACGATCAGAATGGCCGCCATGCTGCCGCTATCCCCCGCCGCACCAAGAATTGCAACGCGCATGACAAGCGCCAGAACAAGCGCGACAACGCCATAAGTCCCGATCCGGCTGTCGCGCATGATGTCAAGCTTGCGTTGTCGGTCGGCCCCGCCGCCAAATCCATCCGCACAATCGGCAATGCCATCCTCGTGCATCGCCCCGGTCAAAAGGACCAGACTGAACGTCGCGACAATTGCCGCAATCACAACATTCCCGGTCAAAACTGCCGCCAGATAGGCGGGGATGATTGCAATGCCCGCAACAAACAAACCGATCAGCGGCCAGCACCAGACTGATCGCGCAACCGCATCCGGGCTGAAATCACCGGGAATAAAAACCGGAATACGGCTTAGCAAGGCAAGCGCCCGCCAAAAATCGCCAAGCATCCCTTTGGCAGGCACATCGGTTTCAGTTTCTGCTTCCGGCTGTTTAGCATCAACCTGATCATCGTCAAGGTTTTGCGAATTCATTCCGGTTTGGTTATGATCATTGTTCACAAATGTTTTCCGATATTCGAACTGGCATTTTGCATATATTCAGACTAATCATGAGCGCGACAGAAGCCAAGCAGAAGCCGCTTTGCATCCTCGTCCGCCAGCCGGAGATTTCCCATGTTCGATCCCAAGCACCCCCCGCAAAGCCTTGATGAAATTCGCAACCTGATGGCCCAATTGCCAACGGTCGATATTGAGGCACAGGCCGCCGTAACCGCGCGCGAGCCACAATTGACCAAACCTGCAGGCGCGCTTGGACGCATGGAAGATATCAGCCTTTGGCTTGCCGGGTGGCAGGGAAATTCACGCCCGAACATGTCGCGTCCGCGTGTAACGGTTTTCGCCGGAAGCCACGGCGTCTGTGCGCAGGGTGTGTCGGCCTTTCCCGCCGAAGTCAACCAACAGATGGTGGAGAACTTCATCAATGGCGGTGCTGCAATCAACCAGATTTGCAAAACCGTGGATGCCGAACTGCGCGTGATGGAAGTCGCCCTTGAAATCCCGACCAACGATTTCTCGCAGGAACCAGCCATGGACGACGAAGGCTGCGCCGAAGCCATGGCCTTTGGCATGAGTGCTATTGAAAAGGGGCTGGACCTGTTTGTGCCCGGCGAAATGGGCATCGGCAACACCACCGCGGCCGCAGCCATTGCCTATGCATTATTCGGGGGCGATGCTGCCGATTGGACCGGGCGGGGTACGGGTATTGATGATGAAACCCTCATGCGCAAAACACGCGTGGTCGGAGACGCCATCATCCTTCACAAAAATCAGTTCCATGACGCATTCGATATCCTGCGCTGTGTCGGTGGGCGCGAAATCGCTGCCATGGCCGGTGCCATTCTGGCCGCCCGTTATCAGCGTGTACCGGTTTTGCTCGACGGGTATGTGTCTTGCACGGCTGCTGCAATTCTTGCCGCAATTCGCGCCGATGCGCTAGATCATTGCCTGATCGGGCATGTATCGGCCGAACCCGGTCATAGACGATTGATCGAAAAGCTCGGCAAACAGCCGCTTCTCGATTTTGGCATGCGCCTGGGCGAGGGATCGGGTGCCGCCCTTGCCATCCCGCTTCTTCGCGCGTCGGCCGAATGCCATAACGGCATGGCAACCTTCGCCATAGCAGGCGTCACAGGCCGGGACGAATAATCGTCTTTGATTTTTGATTAAAGTGCGGGAAAACGCCGATAACCCCGGCGTTATTTTTTGGTGCGTTCGCTCAGAAGCTGCTCGACATGGCGGCCCTGGAACATGGTGATATTGATCGAATGGCCGAATTTGATCGCACGTTCATCATCGCAACGGCACATGATCACGCGGGTGTCGCCTGATTGCGCGACCGCTTCACGCATCGCATTACCGTGTTCCTCGTCCAGATTTTCCATCTCCGGGTCCCAGATCATCTTGATCATATCAACGCCAAGCTTGTTGCGGTTGATATAGGGCAGGGACAGATGACTGATCCCGTCGATGCAAATCCGGTAACCACGATCACGACAGAAATCGCGTGCAAAGAAAAACGCCCCCAGATCGGCAAAAATATCGATCTTTTGCAGTTCCAGAACAATCGTGCCGCGTTGGCCCGCCTTGACGTTGCTGTCAAATGTCAGGAAATCGGGCGACAGCAGGGTCGAGACATTCAGATTGATACTGACTGAACCGGTTACCGATGCATCGTTGCTGCGTGTCAGCAACGACAGCATGCGCCGATCAAGAATTTCCGTCAGGTGCTGGAACAGCCAGCGGTTTGACAGGACATTGAC
>CAMPHD010000416.1 GCA_946885765.1 uncultured Thalassospira sp. | reverse complement strand
GTCCAATGACATGCGTCTTGCCGCCGACGATAGCACGGAGGCCCTCAACTGCATCGCAGTGGCAACCGAACAATTCAGCGCATCCATTCGTCAGATCGGTGCACAGATCAATGGTTCTGCCGAACTGGCCGAGGCGGCGGTCAGCCGGGCCCGTGTTGCCGATGATCACATCACGCGTCTTGATGACATGGCGTTTCGTGTGACCAAAGTGGTTGAACTGATCACCGATGTTGCCGATCAGACCAATCTTCTGGCGCTGAACGCCACCATTGAGGCTGCCCGTGCCGGCGAGGCAGGCAAGGGTTTTGCCGTCGTCGCGACCGAGGTCAAAAATCTGGCATCCCAGACATCGCGTGCCGCCGAACAGGTAATTGGCGAAATCGGTGAAATGCAATCAATGACCCGCGAGGCGGTTTCATCGGTGCGCGAGATCAATGAAAAGATCAGCGAGATTGATAGTGGTGCCCGTCTGGTTGCCGAGGCCGCCCGCGAACAGACCGAAGTTGTCGGTGCCATCAGCGACCGCATCGATCAGGCGGTGCGACGCATGCAAACCATTGCGGCAATCCTTGCCGATGTTGCCAGCGGCACGACGGAGTCCGGTTCTGTCGTCCTGCAACTTCATAGCGAGGCGACAAATCTTCTGGGGCAGGCCGATTCACTTGATGGTGATGTGCGCCGGTTTATCGACAAGGTGCTGAATGTTCCGGATGCTGCGCCCGCGTAAAACAGGGGCAGGGCGGCTTTCGCGAGTGCGACAAAAGCTTGGTCTGCCTTGCAAAACTCGACGGTGATCCGGGCATGAAAAAGGGGCTGCGCCAGATAGCAGCCCCATCTACCAGTTTCTAACGGAACTGCCCGGATAATGCAGCAATAAAATAACAGGGCTGCTATGGGTGCAGAAAACTTGGCATAAAGGCCATAACGTGTATAAGTTCCGCGCCAACTCAGATTAACGAGGTGGCCCCGTATGACCCGCATTGCAGAAGCCCTGACGTTTGACGACGTTTTGATCAAACCCGCCGCCAGCGAAGTGCTGCCGGCACAGGTGCAGACCAACACCCGCATTACCAAAAATATTGACCTGCGCATTCCGCTTCTGTCGTCCGCAATGGACACAGTGACCGAGAGCCCGATGGCGATTGTTATGGCGCAGCACGGCGGTATGGGGGTCATTCACAAGAACCTCGATATCGCACAGCAGGCCGAAGAAGTTCGCCGCGTAAAGAAATTTGAATCCGGTATGGTCGTCAACCCGATCACCATTCACCCGGATCAGACGCTGGCCGATGCGCTGGACCTGATGGACCTTAACCACATTTCCGGTATTCCGGTTGTCGAACGCGCCAGCAACAAGCTGGTCGGCATTCTGACCAACCGCGATGTGCGTTTTGCGTCCAACCGTTCGCAGCCGGTTTCCGAACTGATGACCCACCAAAATCTGGTCACGGTGACGGAAAACGTCGAAACCGAAGAAGCCAAAAAACTTCTGCACCAGCATCGCATTGAAAAGCTTCTGGTGGTTGACGAAGCCTATCGCTGTACCGGCCTGATCACGGTCAAGGATATCGAAAAAGCCAAACTGCACCCGAATGCATGCAAGGATGAAAGCGGTCGCCTGCGTGTTGCTGCGGCAACCGGTGTCGGCGAAAGCGGCTTTGAACGCGCAATGGCGCTGGTCGAAGCCGGTGTTGACGTACTGGTCATCGATACCGCGCACGGCCATTCGGCCGGTGTGATCAAGGCGGTCGAATATATCAAATCAAAGATCGGCAATACCCAGATCATCGCCGGTAACGTCGCGACCCCCGAAGCCGTCAAGGCACTGGCCGAAGCCGGTGCGGATGCGGTCAAGGTCGGCATCGGCCCGGGATCGATCTGCACCACCCGTATTGTTGCCGGTGTCGGTGTTCCGCAATTGACCGCAATCCTTGAATGCGCGGAAATCGGTCACAAGCTTGACGTTCCGATCATCGCTGATGGTGGTATCAAGTTTTCGGGCGATATTGCCAAGGCAATGGCTGCCGGTGCCAGCACCTGTATGGTCGGCTCGCTTCTGGCCGGTACCGACGAAGCCCCGGGCGAGGTCATCCTTTATCAGGGCCGTTCGTACAAATCCTATCGCGGGATGGGCTCGGTCGGTGCGATGGCACGCGGGTCGGCTGACCGTTACTTCCAGCAGGACGTTCAGGATAACCTGAAACTCGTCCCCGAAGGCATCGAGGGCCGCGTTCCCTACAAGGGTCCGGCTGGTCAGATCATCCATCAGATGGTTGGCGGGCTCAAGGCATCGATGGGCTATACCGGCTCGGCAACGCTTGCCGATTTCCGTGAACGTGCCCAATTCGTCCGCATCACCAATGCGGGCCTTCGTGAAAGCCATGCTCATGACGTGACCATCACCCGCGAAGCCCCGAATTACCGCCCCGGTAATTGATGGTGGCTAACTGACGCGGTATCTGCTGATCAATTGGCTGGGCTGCCTTGCGCTTGTCGCTGTTGGCGAATGGCTCAACCCGTGATATCAGCGGGCACAAATTTCAGGTGGCGGCAGGCAATCCTGCCGTCATCGCCTTTTTTATCGTATGGTGTTCGCTTACATTCCCATATCGGGACAGGAACATCACACTCAGACAGGTTGGACATTCGTTTTGAAACCCGGTGCACGTATCGCGGCTGTCATTGAACTTTATGATGGCTGGACCCAGACCAGAGATGACGCAGACCGCGTCATTTCCGGCTATTTTGGCAATCGCCGTTATATCGGTGGTGGCGATCGTCGCGAGATCAGCGAACGTTTCTACAACCTGATCCGTCATCAGGCGCGTCTGGGCTGGTGGCTTGCCGAATGTGGGTACGAGTTCCAGGATGGTCGTGCGCGCATGATCGCCGAACTGGTTTTGCAGGACAAACGCAAGGCCGAAGACATTTCTGGTATGTTCAATGGTGACGAGTTCTGCCCGAACCCGTTGCATCCGGCGGAAAATCATCTGATCAACAAGCTGACCGGTAAAACGCTTGACCATGATGGCCAGCCAGGCGCTGTGAAAACCGAATTACCGAAATGGCTTTATGCGGAACTGCTCAAGCTCCATCACGAAAATCTTCCGGCGGAAATGGCGGCATATAATC
>CAMPHD010000415.1 GCA_946885765.1 uncultured Thalassospira sp. | reverse complement strand
AAATGTGTCCTTAGGGCAAGGGCGTTTGTTTGGGTAGCGAGAGCCGGGGCGAGACGAGGCAAGTCCGGTTCAGTCCGGTCGGTGAAGTCTGGCAATGCCGAGTATCCGCAGGCCCGAATTGCGTCTGCGTCGGATCGGCGGGCTGAATTGGTTGGCGTGGCTTGGCGATGGGCCCGATGGTGCATTCCGAGATGCCGAAAGGCCGGTCATCGATGGCGGAATTTGTGCCTGCCATGCGACAACGTTTTTGCCTTTGGGGTGAGGTGCGTTTGCGGTGTCCATCGAAAGCCCGAGGTGTTTGTTCGGGGCAGCAGGGACTGGGCGAGGTCGGTCTGGTGCAATCCGGTTAAGTTCTGTCCCGTCCGTCCAGCCCGTCCGTCCAGCCCACCCGGTCGGTGGCGTTTGGTGATGTCGAGTGGCAGCAGGGCTGGTTGGCTGGATTGGAGTGTCGATGGATCAAAATCGTCATTCCGGGCGGAGCAGAGCGCAGACCCGGAATCCATGCCCTATTGAAAGAGACTGGATTCCCGCCTTCGCGGGAATGACGATCAGGTTGGGAATGACAATCGGATCGGGAGTGCTTGTCAGCAATCTGAGGGCCGGGTTATCCGGCCCTTTTGTGGCTTAGACCGCCTGTGAATGCCGTCCGTGGGCGTGATCAAGATAGGTGTCGAACGCCGCACAAACCGCACGGACCAGAGGGCGGCCGCTTTCGGTAAGGGTGATGTATGTGCCGTTAACTTCGACAATGCCATCCTGTGTCATGGCGCGGACCCGCTCGATTTCGCAGGTGAAGCGGTCGGCTGAAATGCCGTGATCGGCACAGATGGCGGCAATATCGACCGTCAGGTTGCACATCAGTTCATTGATGATGTCGCGCCGGATGCGATCCTCGTTACTGACCGAAATGCCCTTTTCAATGCCGCATTCGCCCGCCTCGACCGCGCGTTGCCAACGGGCAAGGGCCGGGTCGTTCTGGGCATAGCCGTGGGGCAGGGACGAAATGGCCGAGGGGCCAAAACCGATCAATGCTTCGGCGCGGTCGGTGGTGTAGCCCTGAAAATTCCGGTGCAAAAGGCCGCTTTTCTGTGCAATTGCCATGGCATCGTCATCGCGCGCGAAATGATCAAGGCCGATGGCGCTGTAACCGTGCGAGGTCAGCCGGGTCTGGATGGCTTCGTATTGCGCCCAGCGTGCAGCGGTGTCGGGCAGGGCTTCGGTCGGGATCAGGTTCTGGTGTTTCTTCATCCATGGCACATGGGCGTAGCCGAATACCGACAGGCGGTCGGGACTGAGCGTGACGGTCTGATCGACGGTTTCGATGATGCTGTCCACGGTCTGGAACGGCAGGCCATACATCAGATCGACATTGATGCCCGAAATCCTGTGCGCACGCAGGCGGGCAATGACATCTTCGACCAGCTCAAACGATTGCACGCGGTTGACCGCACGTTGCACAAACGGGTTGAAATCCTGAATGCCGATGCTGGCACGGGTAAAGCCGCAATCGGCCATGGCGTCGATAAATTCCGGGGTGGCCGTGCGCGGATCCATTTCAAGGGCGACTTCGGCATCGTCAAGGATATCGATGCGATCCGTCAGATCGGCCATGATCGCGCGCAGGTCTTCGGGGTTAAGTGCCGTCGGGCTGCCGCCGCCAAAATGAATGTGCGAGACCTTGAAACGATGGGCGGGGTCAAGCTTTGACAGCAGGCTTGCGATTTCGGCCCGCAGGGTCAGAACGAAGTTGCCAATCGGATCATATTGCCTGGTGATTTTGGTGTTGCAGCCGCAGAACCAGCACATTTCCCGGCACCACGGAATATGCAGATAAAGCGATAAGGGTTGTGCGGGATCAAGGTCACCCAGCCAGCTTTCGAAAACCCTGCCATTTACCGATGCACTGAAATGGGGTGCGGTCGGATAGCTGGTATAGCGCGGCAGACGCAGGTCGTATTTTTCGTAAAGGGCGAGTTGCATGACGGACATCCCGAAAATTCGTTCTGTCCGTCTTTTGCATTATTCCAAATTCATCTTCCTTGATATGCGTCAAGGAGCGGCAAAGCGGGAAATTACAGATGCTTGAAGGCCGAAATCAGATCGGCGCGCAGGATCGCCAGCCGTTCATTACCGGTTTCCTCGTCATAAGGTTCGGCCTTGCCCACACCCCAGATCGGACCGGGCCATGTGGCATCATTTTTAAACCGGGCGACGACATGGCAATGCAGTTGCGGAACCATGTTGCCCAGCATCGCCACATTGGTTTTATCGGCGTTGAAACGGCGCTTAAGCGTTGCTGAAACAATCGCGCATTCATCACCGAGCAATTTGCGTTCATCCGCGCTCAGATCGTCGTAATCGACCAGATTGGCGCGTTTCGGCACAAGGATCAGCCACGGATAGCGGGCGTCATTCATCAGCAGCACGTGGGACAGTGGGCCATCGGTGACAAGATCGGTGTCGGCGGCAAGTTGCGGATGAAGGGCGAATTGCTGGATCATGGCGGGCCTCTTTGGGGCTTGGGTCGGATGAATGCAAAATCTTATAATCGGAACGCATCAGCTTGTCGCGCGTTCCGGTAAGGGACAAAATTGTCCATCCAATTGTTCTTTTTGAATAACTTGCAAATAACCCCGTTCCTGCCTAGCTAGAGCCGGGGTCGGACAAATGCACTACAGGAGCATGACCGGCATGACGGATAGAAAGCGGGTGGTAATCGTTGGCGCGGGTTTCGGGGGCATGAGTGCCGCCAAGAAACTTGCGGGCAAGGATGATGTTGATGTCATCCTGATCGACAAGCGCAATCATCATCTGTTTCAGCCACTGCTTTATCAGGTCGCGACCGCCGACCTGTCACCCGCCGAAATCGCCTGGCCGATCCGCAGTATTTTCAGCCGCTATCCCAATGTTTCCGTTTTTATGGGCGAGGTCACAGGCCTTGATTTGCCGGGGCGGCGGATCATCGCCGGGGATCGCGACCTTTCATACGATTATCTGGTGATCGCGACCGGGGCGGTGACATCCTATTTCGGCAATGATCACTGGGCGATGGTGGCACCCGGCCTTAAAAACATTACCGAGGCGACCGATATCCGCAAAAGCCTGCTTCTGGCGTTTGAGCGCGCGGAAAACAGCGAAGACCCGGAAG
>CAMPHD010000414.1 GCA_946885765.1 uncultured Thalassospira sp. | reverse complement strand
GTCCCGGTCCTGGCCAAAATGGAAAGCCTTGGCATCCGTATTGACGCGGATAAGCTCAAAACCCTGTCGAATGATTTTGCCAAACGGATGGCCGCCCTTGAAGAAATCATCCATGAAATGGCGGGTGAACCATTCAATCTCGGCAGCCCAAAACAGCTTGGCGAAATCCTGTTTGAAAAGATGAGCCTGCCCGGCGGCAAAAAAACCAAAACCGGTGCGTGGCAGACCGGTGCGGACGTTCTTGAGGCATTGGCAGCCCATGGACATGACCTGCCGACCAAAATCCTTGAATGGCGGCAGCTTTCAAAGCTCAAAAGCACATATACCGATGCGCTTGCCCATCACATTAATCCGGAAACCGGTCGCGTCCACACAAGCTACGGCCAGACCAATGTGAATACCGGGCGTCTTTCGTCAAACGACCCGAACCTGCAAAACATCCCGATCCGAAGCGAGGAAGGCCGTAAAATCCGGACTGCTTTTATCTCGGAGCCCGGCTGTAAACTGATTTCTGCCGACTATTCGCAGATCGAGTTGCGCCTTCTGGCGCATGTGGCCGAAATAGATGCCCTGCGGGATGCCTTTAAAAATGGCGAAGATATCCACGCCGCTACGGCATCCAAGGTGTTTGGTGTTCCGATTGAAGGCATGGATCCGATGGTCCGCCGCAAAGCCAAGGCCATCAATTTCGGCATCATTTACGGGATTTCGGCCTTTGGCCTCGCCAATCAGCTTGGTATCCCGCAAAAAGAAGCCAAGGCCTTTATCGAAGCCTACTTCGAAATTTATCCCGGCATTCGCGATTATATGGAACAGGCAAAAGACTTCGCCAAAAAGCACGGCGTTGTCCGAACCCTGTTTGGCCGTCAGATTCATATCAACGGCATTAATGATAAAAACGGGATGCGCCGAAGTTTTGGCGAACGTGCCGCGATCAACGCCCCGATTCAGGGCGGTGCTGCTGACATCATCAAACGCGCCATGATTGCCGTTCCCGGTACCCTTCTTGATGCGGGGCTTAAAACCCGCATGCTGCTTCAGGTCCACGATGAATTGATCTTTGAAGCCCCTGAAGACGAAACAGAAAAGGCCGTCAAGGTGATCCGTGAGGTCATGGAAAATGCCGCACAGCTGTCCGTACCGCTTATCGCGGATGCCGGTATCGGGGATAGCTGGGCGGATGCCCATTGATCGGATCAATATCCGGATACCTCAGCAAAACAGAAGCTCCGGCAGCACTGCCGGGGCTTCTGCATAAAATGACCCGATCAGGGCTGGCTTAAAGGCCCAGAACGTCGCGCATCGAATAAAGACCAGGCTTCTTGCCTTCGGCCCATTTCGCGGCACGCACCGCACCTTTGGCGAAAACTTCGCGTGATGATGCCTTGTGTGTAATTTCGATCCGCTCGCCCTCGCAGGCAAAGACAACCGTGTGATCGCCCACAACATCACCACCACGCAGCGTTGCAAAGCCGATGGTGCCGTTTTCACGTGCGTCGGTATGCCCATCGCGCGACCGCACCGAAACTGCATCCAGATCAACCCCACGACCCTTTGCCGCCGCCTCACCAAGGCCAAGTGCCGTGCCTGATGGTGCATCAACTTTATGTTTATGATGCATTTCGACGATTTCGATATCAGCCGTATCCTTATCAAGGACCGCTGCAACCTTCTCGACCAATGCAAAGGCAAGGTTCACACCGACACTCATATTCGGTGCAAAAATGATGGTTGCTGTTTTGGCTGCAGCCTTAAGCTCCGCTTTCTGATCGTTTGAAAGCCCGGTCGTACCGATCACTAGGATTTTGCCGGTTTCAGCTGCCAGTTTCGCATGGTTCATGGTCGCAGCCGGTGCGGTGAAATCAATCACCGCATCAACAGCTTTAAACAATGCCTTGGGATCCTCACCGACCAGAACGCCACTTTCTTCCAGTCCTGCAATCAGGGTGACGTCCTTGCCGACAAACGGGCTGTCTGGCAGATCGGTACCACCGCCAACCTCGCAGCCGTTGGTTTTGAACGTTTCATTGACCAGCATGCGCCCCATACGGCCAGCACATCCGACAATCCCGATTTTCATTTCCGGTCTCCTCCGGCAAGCAATTTCAAACGTGTCATTGCTTTAGCACATGCCGCTCTGCGATGAAATCATCGGAAATGTCCAAATGTCGGACAAATCAACATTCAGCCTGTTGTAGCGGATTGCGCTGCAATACCGTCAAGTTCGGCAACGGCGTCAACCGGTAGCTTAAGGCTGGCCGCCGCAAGGTTCTGCGTCAAATGCTCGGACGATGACGTTCCCGGAATCAACAGTATATTGTTCGAACGCTGCAACAACCAGGCAAGAGCAACCTGCATCGGCGTTACGTCAAGGCGTCTGGCAACCTGTGAAAGGGTTTCTGACTGCAATGGCGAAAAACCGCCAAGCGGGAAAAACGGCACATAGGGAATACAATCAGCTGCAAGGCTATCGATCAATCCGTCATCATCGCGATGCGCCAGATTGTACTGATTCTGCACACAGACGATGTCACAAATCTTGCGCCCTTCCTCGATCTGGGTCGGTGTCACATTCGACAATCCGATATGTCGGATTAATCCCTGCTGCTGCAATTTGGCCAAAACGCTAAGCTGTTCTTCAATTGAACCTTCCGCCGGTCCGTGCAACCCGTGCATCGATCGGAAATTGACAACATCAATCACATCAATCCCCAGATTGCGCAGATTATCATGCACTGCGGAGGTCAATTCAGCAGCCGACAGTGCTGGCAACCACGACCCGTCATCGCCACGCTTTGCACTGATCTTTGTCACGATCACAAGATCATCTTGATAAGGATGAAGGGCTTCACGAATCAGCCGGTTGGTAATATGCGGGCCATAAAAGTCGCTGGTATCAATATGATTGACGCCCGCTTCGACCGCCTTGCGCAACACCCTGATCGCACTGTCGCGATCTTTGGGTGGGCCAAAAACACCGGGCCCGGCCAACTGCATCGCGCCATAGCCCATACGTTTAACGCTTAGATCACCGATCTTAAAATTCCCGGCTTGCTCTATACTGGACATGGAAATCTCCTTTCATGTCAGACATCCGATCTCTGTTCCGAAGCTAGACCCTACTGTTTTGATCAACAATCCGGTACAATGAGAACAA
>CAMPHD010000413.1 GCA_946885765.1 uncultured Thalassospira sp. | reverse complement strand
CGCCACCGGCCCGGCATCGAGCATCGACAGTGCAAAGAACAGCACCCCGAAATGGCCGGTGCCAAAGACGACCGACAGAATGGCCAGACGGCCAAAGCGGCCCGACGGTATTTTGGTGAAGGGCAGCAGCAGGACGGCAACCGCACCAAAGCGGATCGCGGTCAGCATCAGGGGCGGGATTTCACCGACCGCGCCCTTGACGGTCAGCATATTGATGCCCCAGATCACGGCAACGGACAGGGCCATCAGAACGGCTTTGAGGGGCATGGCACGGGCTTTCGGCAAAGCGCATCGGCGCTGGTGGCGCGTTTGCGGGTTTATCGGTATGCCCCTTCATCGGATGGAAAGGGAAACCCGACAAGTGAATTGTTTTCAGCTGTCGGGTAAAGTGTGACCGATCCGAATAGTGCCGTAAAGCATTGGCTTTGAAGTGTTATGACAGCCCGAGTTCCTCGCGGAGCATTTCAAGTTCGAGCCAGCGTTCTTCACCGGTTTCGAGTTCGGCGCGGGCCGCAGCCATGCGGTCGACCTTTTTCTGGAAGGCATCCGGGTCCTTGGTGAACAGGCTGCCATCTGACAGGGCGGCTTCGATTTCCGCAATCTCGGCCTCTAGCTTGGCGATCTGGCCGGGCAGATTGTCGTATTCGCGCTGGTCCTTGTAGCTCATCTTGCCGGTTGGTTTGGGCTTGGCTGCCTGTGACGAGACGGATTTTTTGCCGCCTTAGCCCGATGTGCTGCCAAGCTTTTCCTCGGCCACGTCGGGGGCTGCGGACAGTTTGCGTTGCGCGACATAATCGGAATAGCCGCCGGGATATTCGGTGGCGATGCCGTTGCCTTCCATCACGATGGACGAGGTCACGACGCGATCAAGGAAATCACGGTCGTGGCTGACGAGAAGCAGGGTGCCTTCGTAGTCGGCCAGCATTTCCTGCAACAGATCAAGCGTATCCATATCAAGATCGTTGGTCGGTTCGTCCATGATCAGAAGGTTGGTCGGCTTGGCAAGCTGTTTGGCGAGAAGCAGACGGTTGCGTTCCCCACCCGACAGTGCGCCGACGGGGCTGCGCGCCTGTTTTTCATCAAACAGGAAATCGCGCAGGTAGCTTACGACATGGCGCGGATTGCCGCGCACCATGACCTGATCGCCGCCGATATCGCACAGCGTATCCCAAAGGGTCATGGTGTCATCAAGGGCGGCGCGTTTCTGATCGAAATAGCTGGCATTCAGGTTGGTGCCGATCTTGATCGTGCCGCTATCGGGTTCAAGCTGCCCGGTCAGCATTTTAAGAAGGGTGGTTTTCCCGGCACCATTCGGGCCGATAATGCCGACCTTGTCGCCACGCAGGATACGGGTCGAGAAACCCGAGATGATCGTGCGGTCGCCAAAGGATTTGGTGATGTCGGTCGCCTCGATCACGACCTTGCCCGAGGTGCTTCCGGCGTCGGCGGCCAATGACACATTGCCGATGCGGTCGATCTGCTGCGATCTGGTTTCGCGCATGTCCCACAGACGGCGCAGACGGCCCTGGTTACGTTTGCGACGGGCCGAAATGCCCTGCACGGACCAGACGGTTTCCTGGGCGATCAGTTTGTCGAGCTTGGCGCGTTCTTCGGCTTCCTTGCGGAAGATTTCCTCGGACCATTCTTCGAATTTGGAGAAGTTTTGATCGGTGCGGTGCATGACACCACGATCAATCCACAGGATGCCGGTCGAAATTGCGTTCAAAAATGCACGGTCATGCGAGATGACCACAACGGCACCACGGAAGTTTTTGATCTCGCCCTCAAGCCATTCGATGGTTGGCAGGTCAAGATGGTTGGTCGGCTCGTCGAGCAGAAGGACCTGCGGATCGGCGATCAGGGCGCGCGCGATTGCCGCCCGGCGGCCTTCGCCGCCTGACAGTTTGGTCGGGTCGGCCTGCGGATCGATATTGACCGAGTCCAGCAGCATATAGACGCGATAGGCATAATCGATTTCATGTTCGTCGAGTGCGGAGAGAACATATTCCTCGACCGTGGCGTAGCCGTCGAATTTCGGTTCCTGATTAAGATAGGCGATCTTGCAGCCCGGCTGAACGAAACGTTCGCCGCCATCGGCCTCGATTTCACCGGCGATGATTTTAAGCAGGGTCGATTTCCCGCCGCCATTGCGCCCGACAAGGCACAGGCGATCCCGATCACCGATGGAAAAGGAGACATCGGAAAACAGATCGTTGCCGCCAAAGGTCAGACGGATATCGTTTATATTGATCAGCGGTGGCGCCATGGAAAAACCGATAAGCTTGAGGTCACAAAAATGTGCCCCCTGCAAACCGCAAATCGCGGCATGTTGCAAGGGAAATCATTGCATGCAGGGCAGGTGTGCGTCGCAAGTCGCTGCTGTCAGCGGATACTGCGTTCCTTGCGGATCTGATCCCAGGCGGCATTGATGCGGGCCATCTTGTGATTTGCCTGTTCGATGAATTCGGGCGGCATGCCCTTGGCGATCAGGGTATCGGGATGGTTTTCGCGCTACAGTTTGCGATGGGCGGCTTTTAGGTCATCGTCGCTGGCATCGCGGCCAAGGCCAAGCTGTTCATAGGGATCGGGGCCGCCGGGGCTGGTATAGGCGTGGTGCACGCGATCAAAATCAACATCGGCAAAGCCGAATATGGTTGCGACCTTGTGCAGGAAGTCCTTTTCGGCGGGGTGCAGGGCACCATCGGCCATGGCGATCTGATAGAGCGCTTCGAGGATGCCTTCGAGAAGGGCGCGTTCGCCGCGGAACAGAAGGGCGATCTGCTGCGCATAGGGTTCAAAGCCGTCGGATGACTTGCGCGCCATGTCAAACAGGCGACCGACATTTTTTTCCTCGCCGGGCGGAATGTGAAACACGCGCTTGAAGGCGTTGATTTCATCACGTGACACCACGCCATCGACCTTGGCCATCTTGGCCGACAGTACGACAACGGCGGTGGCAAAGGCGACCTGACGCGCATCCTGCCCACCGGGGAAGCTGCCCTGTGCCGTGCCGGTATAGCCGCCAATGCGGGCGGTGCGGATATTGTGCTTGATCCTGTCAACGACATGACCGGCGGCCGCCCCCAGAATGGCGCCAAGCGGCCCGCCAAGGGCAAAGCCCGCAGTGCCGCCAATGATTTTACCCCAGATGCTCATGCTTTTGATCAGGCTCTTGG
>CAMPHD010000412.1 GCA_946885765.1 uncultured Thalassospira sp. | reverse complement strand
GATATAAATGTTGTGATGGAACTTGCCGGGCGCGAGGAATTTAGCGAGGTCAAAATCACCCCGCGCGGTGGTGGCACCGGCACCAATGGCCAGTCACTTAACAACACCATCACGCTAGATACATCCAAGTATCTCAATAACATACTGGGTTTTGATGCCGAAAAGGGTCTGGTCCATGTCGAGCCCGGCGTGGTTCTTGATCAGCTCAATGCATGGCTGAAACCGCATGGTTTCTTCTTCCCGCCCGCCGTATCGACCGCCAGCCGGGCAACCATTGGCGGCATGATCGGGTCCGATAGCTCCGGCAAGGGATCGCGGATTTATGGCAAAACAAGCCATTATATCAATGACATGACCACCGTCCTGATCGACGGCACCGATTTCCGCACCCATGCGATGAGTGCTGCGGACGCCGCCGAAATCATGGCGCGTGATGACCGCAGCGGTCAGCTTTACCGCAAAATCCACGATGAAATCATGCCGCGCCGGGATCAGATCAACGCGATCTTCCCGGAAATGAACCGCGGGCTTACGGGCTATAACCTCAAGGAAGCCGTTTCAGATCAAGGGGATATGAACTTAAGCTTCCTGATCGCCGGGGCCGAGGGCAGCCTTGGCATGGTCAAGGAAATCACGCTCCGCGTCATTCCGCTGCCAAAGCACAAGGCGGTCACGGTGGTGCGCTATGACAGCTTCGATAGCGCGCTGCGCCATGTCGGCACCCTTGTGCAGTTTGACCCGGTCGCCATCGAAAGCATCGATGACAAGGTCATGGAGCTGGCAAAGCAGGATGAAAGCTGGCATCTACTGGGTAAATTGCTCGGGACCGAGGGCGGCACTGTTCCCACGCGCGGCTTCAATGTCGTTGAATTTGTTGGCGAAACGCCCGAGGAAGTCGCCGCCAAGCAGGCAGAATTGCGCGCCTATCTTGACGCCCACCCGGATGCGGATTACGCCCCTATCGGCTTTGTTCAGGCAACCGATCCGACGCAAATCGCCGCCATCTGGTCAATTCGGGCGAAATCGGTCGGTCTGCTTGGCAATCTTGAAGGCAAACGCCGCGCGACCCCCTTTGTCGAGGATACCGCCGTTCCGCCGGAAAACCTTGCCGATTTTATCGCGGAATTCCGCGCTTTGCTCGATGCCGAGGGGCTTGATTACGGCATGTTTGGCCATGTCGATGTCGGCTGTCTGCATGTCCGCCCGCTGCTTGATATGTGTGACGAGCAGGACGCGGCGCGCCTGCGCCGTGTGTCGGACAGGGTCGTTGACCTGACCCAAAAATATAACGGCCTGATCTGGGGCGAACATGGCAAGGGTTTCCGCGGCGAATATTCGCCCACCTATTTCGGGCCGGAGCTTTATGATGTCCTTAAGCGCATCAAGGAAGCCTTTGATCCGGAAGGACAATTAAACCCCGGCAAGATCGCATCCCCCTATTCGAAAAATACCCCGATCACCGCGATTGACGAAGCCCCGATGCGTGGTCAGCTTGACCGCCAGATCGAAGTCAGGTTGCGTGATGAATATCTCAACGCAACGCGGTGTAACGGCAACGGCGCCTGCTTTAACTGGGACCTGATGGATGCGATGTGCCCGTCCTACAAGGTCACGCGCGACCGCGTTCACTCGCCCAAGGGCCGGGCGGGCCTTGTTCGTGAATGGATCCGGCAGCTTTCGGTCGGTACCGACCCCCGCAATCAGGACCTCGCCGTGATCAATGCACGCGATTTCTCGCACGATGTTTACGATGCCATGGCCGGTTGCCTGTCCTGCAAGGCCTGTGCGGGCCAATGCCCGGTCAAGGTCGATATCCCGGAAATGAAATCACGGTTTCTCGAGGCCTATCACACCCGCTACAAACGGCCGGTGAAGGATTACGTGATCGCACAGCTTGAAAGCATAGCCCCCCTGATGGCAAAGGCCCCGTTGCTTTTCAATGCCCTGCAATCCATCCCGCCGATGCCCTGGATTTTCAAAAGCCTGATCGGCCTGACCGACCTGCCAAAACTCAGCCGCCAAAGTATCGGCGCGGCCCTTCGCAAACGCGGCATTGGCAAATTCAGACTGGCCGATCTTGAGGCACTCTCCGATGCGGATCGCGCCAAATCCGTGGTGCTTTTGCAGGATTGCTTCACCAGCCACTATGACATCGATGTTTTCACCGCCCATATCGACCTTCTGCAAAAACTTGGCTACCGCGTTTTCGTGCCGCCCTATCGCCCGAATGGCAAGGCATTGCACGTGAAGGGCTTCCTCAAACGCTTTGATTATCAGGCGCGTCAAAACGATATCGTCTATGGCCGACTGGCCAAAACCGGTGTGCCGCTGATCGGGATCGAGGTCAGCGTGACGCTGACCTATCGGCAGGAATACGCCCAGCGCCTTGGCACGGACCGCCCGGATTACCGCGTGCATCTGTTCCATGAATGGCTGGCCGCCGAAATCGCGGAAAACCGCCTCACCCTGCCCGCCACCAATGGAAACTCTGGGGTTACGGCCCCGGCAACGCTCTTCCCGCATTGCACGGAAAAAACATCGATCCCCGATGTCAGCGTCAAATGGCAAAAGATTTTCGATGCCTTCGGCATCAAACTCGCAACCGAGAAAACCGGATGCTGCGGCATGGCCGGCGTTTACGGCCACGAAACCCGCCATCAGGAAACATCCCGCGCCCTTTATGACCAAAGCTGGAAAAAGAAAGTCGATCAGACGGGCCTGGATAACATGCTCGTCACCGGCTATTCCTGCCGCTGTCAGGTCGCCCGCTTTGAAGGTACCAAGCCCAGGCATCCGGTGGAGTATCTGACCGAACTGGTCTGACGGGTCGACTGATCCGCCATCACAGGAACGGCAGCAAATTGCGGATATGATCGCCAAACGCACTGATGGCCGGACTACGCGCGGTGTTTGACGTCACAACCTGCAATCCAAGCTGCGGCAAGGCGGGCATCGGGGATTTGAGGATATATAGGTCCACCGGGACGGCTTTTTGCATCATCACACTGATCGCAAGGCCTGACCGCGCCACCGCGATCAGGCCGGTCAGACTGTTGCTGGCATAAGATATTTTATAGCGCACCCCCGCCTCATCCATCGCATCACAGGCCGCCTTGTGATCCATGGCGTTTGAGGCCGGCATCGCAAGCGGGATGGCACCATCGGGGAAATCGTGGAGTTCCAAGGTGGGTTTGC
>CAMPHD010000411.1 GCA_946885765.1 uncultured Thalassospira sp. | reverse complement strand
GTTGCGGGTATAGGTCGAAATCCACACCGCCCCGTCATTCTTTTGCGCCCAGATCGAGGCCGGGGCAACATAGCCCAGCGTCTTGCCCGTCCCGGTCCCTGCCTCGGCCAGAACAATATTGGGCGTGCCTTCGGCGGTTCGGGGCGCGAAGGCCGAACAGACGGCGGATGCATAATCAGCCTGTTGCGGGCGTTCCTCCGCCCCTTCGCCCAGAAGCTTTTTCAGCCGTTCGCGGGCATCCTTGGGATCGACCGGAATATTGCCGGGCGGCGGCGGTGGGGCATGTTCGGCCCATTCGCCCATTTTCTTCCAGACTTTAAGCCCTTCATAGACGGCAAATTTATGCGGCCCGTCGCCATCGGCACCAAGGGCGGCCAGGACCGGAACACCCCACATCCAGTGCCCGCGCGCCATGGGCCATGCGATGGAAAGGGCACGTGCGCGTTTTTCGCGCGGCAGGGTAGCAAGTTCCTGCAATAACCGTTTCATTGCCTCGGCCAAGGCTTCGGCCTGTCCGATCAGATCATCAGACGCCCGCTGCCCGGTCGCCATGGCAAGCCCGCGTGGGGTGGGGACACAAAACTGCGCCGGGCGGACAAAGGCAAACAGTTCCAAAAGGTCATGGGCCGGAAACGGATCGGATTTCATCCGCCGTGCCGATGCCGGGGTATGCACAAGGATCGGGCGTTGGGATCGCGCGCGTTTGGCGGCCGCGCCATGTGGCAGTTCTTCGATCTCGCCATCGGGTGACAAAAAGACAGCATGACGCAATCCAACGACCATGACAGGTGCGTCGGGCGGCATGAATTTCGGCGTGGGATCAGAACGATCATCGAACATTTGGGGGACTATAATCAGGTCCGGCCACTGGTGCCACCGGGGAAATTAACCTATCTTCGGATTTTCGCGTTTTCATTCCCAAAGATGTTGTGGGCGTTTCAATGGGCAAGGCAAAATCAGATAAGCAGTGTTTCTGGCGCGATGCCGGTCTGCCGTTTGTCGATCTGCGCCGGGTCGATGACGGACGTGATGTTTGCTACGAACGCCACAGCCACGACACGTTTTCAATCGGCATCGTCAAGGGCGGGCGCAGTTCCTATTGGAACCGGGGCAGGATCCATGAAACCGGCAAGGGGTCGGTGGTGGTACTGAACCCGGAGGATGTGCATGGCTGTAACCCGGTGCCGGGTGGTGGATGGTGTTATGACATGCTGTTTGTTGATCCGGCGTGGCTTCTGGATTTGCAGGTCGAAATCGATGCCGATGCCGCCGGGCGGTTTGCGATGTTTTCCGACACGATCAGTCACAATCCGGTGCTGTATTCCGGTTTGCAAAACCTTGCCGATATATTGATTGATCCTGATTGCGACCGGCTGGCCAAGGAAAGCACGATGGTCTCGTTCTTTGCCGATCTGCATGTGGTGCTGGACCGGCGCGGCATCCTGCATAAGGGGGGCGGTGCGACGGATAAAAGCAAGATGAGCCGGGTCGCGGACTATATCCGGACCTATTGCGCCGAAGACGTCAATCTGGATGACCTTGCCGGGGTGATTGGTGTTTCGCGATCCTATCTGGTGCGCGCGTTCAAAAAGGCACATGGCATGACGCCCTATGCCTATCTGATCAATTGCCGGGTGCAGAAGGCGCGCCATGCCCTTAAACGCGGGGAACGGATTGTTGACGTTGCCCTTGATTGCGGCTTTGCTGATCAGGCGCATTTTCAGCGGGTTTTCAAACGCCTGATGGCGACCACGCCTCGCCATTATGCGATGGCGCATGTTGCGTGATGCCATCAGTTGATGATCAGATAGGCCGCACTCGCCACCAGCAGCAATGCCATGATCCGGTTAAACAGCCGGATATGGGCGGCATCGTTTAAAAACCGACCCAGAAACGCCCCGGCATAGGCCCAGCACGTGACCGAGGCAAAGCACACCGCGAAATAAAGCACGGTAAATTCCCATACCAGTGCTGGTGCACCATTGGCGGCATAGGCCCCCATACCGGCAATCGCGGCAAGCCATGCCTTGGGATTGACCCATTGCAGCAATGCACCGGTGATCATCGATGGCCCCTTGTCCGCGCGGGTTTTGCCAAGCGTCCCTGACGCGGTGGCAAGTTTGAAGGCCATGAACAGTAAAAAGGCGACCCCGGCCCATTGGATGATTGTTGTCAGGTTCGGGAAAATCACCAGCAATTCATGCAAGCCCAGTCCGATCAGAAGCAGCAACAGGCAAAAACCGCTGGTAGCACCAAACACAAGGCGCAGGCTGGGACGAAAGCCGTAATGCACGCCGGAGCTCAGGATCAGGATATTTACCGGTCCGGGCGTGATGGAGGCAGCAAGCGCGAAGGCAGCCATTGAAAGATAAAGGCTTGGGGCGGCGGCAAGCATGGGGTGACGATCCTTTCTGGTTATTCTGATTGCCAGAATGCGCCGCAGGTCCCGGCGTTTATTGAACGATATTGCCCTGCCTGTTTTGATCGTCCCAAAAAAACGGCATCCGGGTGTTGGCCCGAATGCCGTCTTGGACGGATCAATTACCTCGGGGGAGGTGATCCGCTTGGTTTATGTCAGCTTCATCAACTGTTCCGCACAGGCGTCGGCGATTTCCTTGGTCGGTGCATCGTTACCGGGCATGGTGGCCCAGCCGCCTTCAACAACGAAATCATCGCGCTTGTAAGAGCTTTCCTCTTTAAGGGCGGCAAGCTGCATGGTCTGGTTGTTTGGTGTCTGGGTTTTGAACTGTGCCACACAGATCGGCGCAAGTGCGGTAATGACCGCATCCTTGCTTTGCGTGTTGGCCATTTCGGTTGCAGTACTACCCGAAACGACCCAGCTTGCGCTAAAGCCGATAATCGTGATGGCAACAGCACCGACGACACCGCCCCAGATTGCGGGTTTCGTCCAGACTGGAATTTCCATATTCATAATATACTCCCTTTGATTTTGTGAAATTTATAAACAATTGCTCGTTTTTATTTCACAAAACTAAATCACGTGGGATTAATATTGGCAAATGAACTATATATTTATATAATTGATGTGGCTGTTGTGTTTTTGAAAATTTGCGCGTTTCGATTTTTATTGTGAATTTATTTTGGTTAATATTATGTGTGTCCAAGCAGGCTAACGATCCAACCCGCCCCACCGGCAATCATCACATAGCGTGCGGCTTTGCCAATCGTCACCAGCACGATAAAGGGCACAAAG
>CAMPHD010000410.1 GCA_946885765.1 uncultured Thalassospira sp. | reverse complement strand
GCATAACCTTGCCTATTATCAGGACCTGATGCGCGGCATGCGCGACGCCATTGCCCAGCGCCGCATGGAACAGTTCGCCCGTGATTTTTACGCCGGGCAGGAAGGCGGGGACATTGATCCCGTGCCGATCATCGAGGATTAATCACATGGCTGATCAAACCATATACGACAACCTGACCATGCTGGGCGGGACCACCGAACAGCCCGCAAGCCCCGATGAGGCGGTTCTTGAGCGCGTTTCGAACCCGCAGGCGGGAACCGATTATTGTGTGCGGTTTGTCGCACCGGAATTCACATCGCTTTGCCCGATCACCGGTCAGCCGGATTTTGACCATCTGGTGATTGATTATGTGCCGGGTGACTGGCTTGTCGAAAGCAAGTCATTGAAGCTGTTTCTGACGTCGTTTCGCAATCATGGCTCGTTCCACGAGGATTGCACGGTCAAGGTCGGCAAACGGATTGCTGATATGATTGATCCGAAATGGCTGCGTATCGGCGGATATTGGTATCCGCGCGGTGGCATCCCGATTGACGTGTTTTACCAGACCGGCCCGGCCCCCGAAGGGGTGTGGATCCCCGATCAGGGTGTGGCACCGTATCGCGGGCGTGGCTAGTAGCCAGGCTCACCGGAAAATCAAAGGCTGCTGTCGGGAAACCGGTGGCAGCCTTTTTGTTTTGGGGCATTACCGGTATGCATAGTTATTAACAATGCGAATTATTCTCATTGTTTTCGGATTTGGTTCTTGCTAATACACGGGCGGAGCAGGGGAACCTGCATCATTTGGCAACGGTGTGTTTGGGCAAGACCATGGCGCGCAGCAGCGCATCGGTTCTGATCGCAAGCTTTCAGGAAAATTACGAACAGCTTTTCCGGTTTCTGACCCGAAAGCTGGGCGGGGATTGTGAACGCGCGGCTGATGTGGTGCAGGATACCTACGTGCGGCTTGCCGGTACGCCCGATCAGGGGGACGTGATCGAAAATCCGCGTGCCTATATCTATCGGGTTGCCGGGAACCTTGCGATTGACGGGATCAGGAGGGAAAAACGTATCACCGCCCATCACGACATGGACGAGGATACCGATGCGATCCACGATCCCAAACCCGGCCCCGAAAACATCGTTCTGGATCGCGAACAGATTTTACTGCTTGATAAGGCGCTGGAAAAGCTGCCAGAAAAGCCCCGGGCGGCATTGTTGATGTTTCGGGTTGATGGTTTGTCGCACATGGAAATTGCGCAGCGTCTTGGCGTATCCAACAGCATGGTCGCGAAATATATCGTGCGCGCCCTGCAACATTGCCGCGATGAGCTTTTGCGCGAGGGCGAAAAATAATGGCAAAAATCATTGCGGATTTGCCCCTGCCCAAACGTCTTAACAATAAGGGCCATGCAAGCGTGGCCATACGGGACCATTTTCGGGGTATCGGGTTTTGAAGACCGGGTTATCGGATCAGCAACCAGCCAGCAGGCCATTGGCCGCGGATATTGGCGATCAGGCGATTGAATGGCTGGTGATGCTGCAATCGGGCGATGCCAGCATGCGCGACCGTGCGGCGTTTGCCGACTGGTGCGCGCAAAGCCCGAGCCATGCCCGTGCCGCCGCCGAGGCCAGAAGCCTTTTTGCGGCAGTTGGTCAAACCGGAACCGCGCGGCAATGGAAAGAAACCCCCGACATTCAGGACGAGATCGGCAGTTTCCGATCCCCCGTGCCGGGGACAGCTCCGATCCGCAGGCAACCGGCACAACACAGGGTATTTGGCGCCCGGCCCGGACGCCTTGCCATTGCAGGGGCAATGGTGTGTACATTGATGCTGGTGATCTTTGGCGGGCTGGAAGCAACCGGGCCCATCGCGCGCTGGACATCGGATTACAGTACCGCCATCGGGCAGCAACGCGTGGTGACGCTTGCCGATGGATCGGTGGCGCATATGAATACCGCATCGGCCTTTTCGGTTGATTTTTCCGGCCCTCGACGTGAAATCCGCCTTGAAGCGGGCGAAGTGATTTTTGACGTGGCAAAGGATGCCGATCATCCGTTTGTCGTTTCCGCCAATGGTGGGGCAGCACGTGCGGTTGGCACGGTTTACGGGGTTCGGCTTGACGGCGATGCGGCGAATGTCACCGTGCGCGAAGGCATTGTCGAAGTGACCAGTGGGGACAGTGAACCGGTGCGGATCACCGTCGGGCAGCAGGTGCGTTATGATGGCAATGGCGGGCTGAAAAAGATCACGGATGCCGATCTTGCGGCTTATGGCAGCTGGCAGCGCGGTAAGCTGATTTTCAATCAGCGAACCCTTTCGGATGTGATGACGGAACTGGAACGCTATCAGCCGGGCAGGATCGTTGTGGCGCGCGATGCGTTGCGTGACCTCAAGGTTACGGGGGTATTTGATACTGCCGACCTTGATGCGGTTTTTGCCTCGATCGAGCAAACTACATCCGCGCGCGTCACCCGGTTGCCGTTACTCACGATCATTTACTGATCCTTCCGACGAAGGCCGCGGGTTTTCTGGCTTTTTTCCCGATCTGAAAATTTTTTGAATTTTTTACTGCAAATCACGTTAGCCGGTTTCGTCTCAGAAATAACAGCGAATGATTTCGGTTCTTAATTTCATTCGCATTGGGGTTTCTGATGAAAAGGCTTATGGAATGAATAACAACGATTGTGTGGTTCGGCAGAGGGTGCTGATGGGCTGGAAACACCGTCTTGCGGTAACCACGGTGATTTCCGGTGTCGCGGCTATTGCGCCGTTTTATGCGATGGCCTCCGATATCGCAGTGTCGCGGGATCATGCCGAAATCGCACAGGCGAGCGTGATTGATTTCAACATCCCGGCACAGGACCTTGACCGTGCCCTGACCAGCCTTGCCGATCAGGCAGGTGTGCGGCTGTTCTTTCCGTCCGGCGGGATTTCCGGGGTTCAGGCATCCGCCGTTCAGGGGGAAATGACGGTGGATCAGGCACTTGGTCAGCTTCTGAGCGGGACGGGTTACACCTGGCGCTTTACCGAGGATAACACGGTCACGATTGAACAGATTGCCGCCAATGGTGAAACGGTTCTTGATCCGGTGCGGGTCGAAGCCAATGCGGTCACCGAAACCGCCGATGGCCCGGTGGACGGGTATGTGGCGACCCAATCGCGTGCAGCAACCAAAACCGGCACGCCGATCCTTGAAACACCGCAAAGCATTAGCGTGGTGACCAGTGATCAGATCGAAGATCAGGGATCGCAAACGGTGATGCA
>CAMPHD010000409.1 GCA_946885765.1 uncultured Thalassospira sp. | reverse complement strand
GCATTCTGGGATGGCTGCGCATTCGTCAGGCAACCATGGATGTTCCGGCAGCATAAGTTTCGGATATCAATCGGGGTATGGGCAGTACGTGCAATAAGTTCGTCCGCCCTTTTACTGTCTTTTCGGTTCTTGTCTGGCAGTTTGGCAAGGTCATCGGCAAGTGCACGGGTTTCGTCGATCTCGTCGAGATCGGCACTGATTTCCATCACCCGGTCCCAGATTGCCTTGTCGTCCATGCCACCCATCACGGTCAGGGTGATGGCGCGGTTAAGAGCGGCTTCGGGGTTTTCCGGATCATGGCTCAGGATCAGTTCGAATGCTTCAAACGCCGCAATCAGATGCCCTTCACGCAGATTGATAACGCCCAGATCGTTCGAAGCCACCATTGATGTGGGATCAATCCGCAAGAGCTGTTCGATCGCGCGGCGTTCGCTTTCGATATCGTCATTGGCGCGATGCGCGGTTGCGATCAGCCGGTGGATATCGGCATTGCCCGGCTGGTGATGGGCGGCATTCTGGAAGGCGCTTAGCGCATATTCGGGTTGTTCAAGTTCCAGAAGGGCCTGTCCGCGCAAGATCAGCAAATCCGGGTTAATCGGATGATGGCGCAGAACAATATCGACATGATTAAGTGCCGAACGGGCATCCCCGTTTTCAAGCAGCGCGCGTGCAATGTGATGCAGGCATTCCTCGTGGCCTTCATCAGATTGCAGCACAGTGCGATACTCGCCAAGTGCTTCGGTCAGCGAACCTTTTTCATGAAGGGCACGCGCCAGTCCGAACCGTGCCTCAAGATTATCCTCATCCTCGCCAAGTGCCTGACGCAACATATTGATCGCAGCGTCATATTGGCGGCGTTTAAGCGCGGCAAGCCCCATATCCGCAAAGGACATAGTGGTCATGCAAACTCTCCCAACCTTGTTGTCATTCCGTTGACCGGAACATCGAATTTATCGAATTTCGATGGGATTATAGGCGGTGGTGCGATCATTTCCACCCCCGATCTGCAGAAATTGAAACCTGACCGTGACGGCAGGTGATGGTCATAGACTATTGTCGTTTGCGCAGGGTTTCGGAAGGTAAAACACCGAACTGCCTTGCATAGATCCGGGCAAAGCGACCGGCATGGGCAAAGCCCCATTTCATTGCAATCTCGGCAACGCTTGCCCCATCTTGTTCATTAAGAAGGTCGTTATAGGCTTTGTTCAGGCGGACCGATCTCAGATATGCCATCGGCGACATGCCATAAGCGGCATTAAATGCCATTTGTAACGTCCGATAGCCGCAGCCCGCATATTGTACCAGCGTTTCGAGCGTGATCGGTGTGTGGGCATGGGCGTGGATGTAATCGCGCGCCCGTTTCACATAGTGCGGAACCGCGTTGGATTTCTGTTTCTGATGCAGAAGTTCTGAAACGGAGTTCGGAAACATCATTAGGATACTTGTCAAAAGCAAATCTTGAAGACCATTCAGAACAAGGGAATTGTCGTGATTGTGTAGAGGGCCATCAAGGGCTTGCGCGATGTAATTCAGGGTGCTGCAAACATACCGACCCGATGCATTGTCGAGATCAAGGCTGATCTCGAACCCCGGATCCATGGTCGGCATATCATTACCCAAAAGTATCCGGCAATGTCTGGCGACGATGTCTTTTGGCAAACGGACGCCGAAGCATGCAAATCGGTCTTCATCCGCGAAAAGAGGCATGCGCATGTCGCGGATCATTCCGCGTCTGGTCGAAATCGTGTAGTCTTGGCCCAGATGCTTCACCGTGCCCCGACCTTCGGTCGGGATGATGATGAACAGCGCATCATTATCGCTTTCAGGTGTCCGAAGCTGAATGCGGCAATCGCCAAAAGACGAATGCAAAAGCTGCAAATCGCCCAAGGCAGTCCCATGAATCGCGACATCGAAAAATGCAGGTCGTTTGATCAGGTCCAGTGAATCAATGGAATTCAAATTCGCCAGAAGGGCACGTGTCTCGCTCAGATCACGTGAAGATAGAACCTGATAATTTTCAAGGTAGGTCACACAAGCTTCCCCGTGACGCATTGCAAAATTGCAATAACGCAAGCTTAGTAACTCCCCGGCACCAGGACTTTATAACAGTCTGGAATTTGTATGATTTTCAATGATCTTAAGCTATCAGCTTTAACTCTACAAGATCGTTGAACCAGGCAGGTGTAAAGTCGTCCCTTGCCCCGTGACCCGCAACATTCTAGGTTAACGTAAACGTCAACTTATGTTGCAGGGCAAAAATGAAGTTTCAGGGTACGGAAAATTACGTTGCGACCGAGGATTTGATGGTGGCAGTCAATGCCGCGATCACCTTGCAGCGACCGCTTCTGGTCAAGGGCGAGCCGGGAACCGGCAAGACCGTTCTGGCCGAGGAAATTGCAAAATCGCTTGGCAAAAAGCTGATTACCTGGTCGATCAAATCGACCACGCGTGCGCAGCAGGGGCTGTATGAATATGACGCGGTTTCGCGCCTGCGTGACAGTCAACTGGGTGATGCGCGCGTGCACGATATTGCCAACTACATCGTCAAGGGGAAGCTATGGGAAGCGTTCGAGGATGAAAGCGCACCGGTTCTTTTGATTGATGAGATCGACAAGGCCGATATCGAGTTTCCCAATGATTTGCTTCAGGAGCTTGATCGCATGGAGTTCTTTGTCTACGAGACACAGGAAACCATCAAGGCCGCCAATCGCCCGATTGTGATCATCACATCGAATAATGAAAAGGAACTGCCCGACGCGTTCCTGCGTCGCTGTTTTTTCCATTATATCCGTTTTCCGGATGCCGAAACCATGGCGGAAATCGTTGCGGTCCATTTCCCCGATATCCAGAAACGTCTGGTGTCGGAGGCTCTGAACCTGTTTTACGACATGCGTGACGTTGGAGGGCTTAAGAAAAAGCCGTCCACCTCGGAACTGCTGGATTGGTTGAAGCTTCTGATGGCCGAAGACCTGCCGCCCGAGACCCTGCGTGCCAAGGATGCCAAAACCGCCGTGCCGCCCCTGCATGGGGCATTGCTGAAAAACGAGCAGGATGTTCATCTGTTCGAACGGCTGGCCTTTATGGCGCGGCGCGAAGGGCGTTAGACCATCATGTTCATCGGCTTTTTCTATAAGCTGAAAGAGGCCCGCGTTCCGGTCAGTTTGCGCGAATATCTGACGCTGCTGGAGGCCGTCGAAAAGGGTCTTGCGAACTATGCGGTCGAGGATTTCTATTATCTTGCCCGTGCGGCGCTGGCCGTGCTG
>CAMPHD010000408.1 GCA_946885765.1 uncultured Thalassospira sp. | reverse complement strand
CAGCATTTGGATCAGCACAGATCAGAAGCTCATAATCATCACCGCCACAAAGCACTAAATTCCAAAGTGCGGGATCATTCTGCACCGCATTCCGGGCTGCCTTCGATAGCGGAATCCGCTCTTGGTCAAAGGTCATACCGACGTTGGACGCCGTGCAGATTTTTCGGCAATCCCCTGCCAGTCCATCTGAAAGATCCATCGCAGCATATCGTCGATTGACAGCCACGCATTTGCGACCAATTTCCAAACGTGGTTGAGGCACCCAGTATCGCGATGTCAGAAACGCCGCATCTTCGTGATTCAGACTGTTTAAATCACCCTGCAGAACCTTCAAGCCAAGCGCGCCATCCCCCAAGGTCCCGGTGACAGCAATCAGATCACCTGGCTTGGCGGCATCACGGCGGAGCGCCCTGCCTGTCGGGACCGCTCCAAATGCTGTCAGGCTGAAGAATGTCGGGCCGGGTGTGCCAACGGTATCGCCGCCCAGAAGCGGTGTGTCGAAGGCATCACAATCCTGTCCCAAACCGTTCGCAAACGCCGCGATCCAATCCTCGGACAAATCCCGGTTGTACCCTGCCGTCAATACGACGCCCAACGGCGATGCCCCCATTGCGGCAAGGTCCGAGAGGTTCACTCGCATCACCTTGCGCGCAATATCGGCCGGGTCATCCTGACTTCGGAAATGGACATCTGCGACAAGAGCATCGACCGTTATCACCAGTTCCTGCCCGTCCGGCACAGACAAAAGAGCCGCATCGTCCAAAAGGGACAATGCGGCTTTTGACTTTTGCGCGATTGGCGCAAAATGGCGTGCGATCAGATCAAACTCTCCCGATCGCTTTGCCATATTATTTCTGCCCGGTTTCACCTGCACGAAGCGTTTTGCCGATCCGGTCGAGAACAGCATTCACCAGCTTCGGCTCGGTTTCGTCAAAGAACGAATGGGCCGCATCCACATATTCGGTGATGACAACACGCATCGGAACATCTTCGCGCATCATCAACTCATAGGTTCCTGCCCGCAGAATACTGCGCAAAACGGTTTCAAGACGCTTTGTCGTCCAGCCTTTTTCCAAAGCTGAATCGATCAATCCGTCAAGATCGGCCATCCGTGCGGTAACGCCCTGAACCAGATCGGCAAAAAAGTCGCGATCCGGGTCAATCAGGTTGTCATTCGGCTCGTCAAGATCGCGGATACCGTCGCCATCAAGGCGAAAGTCGGAGTATTCACGCACGACGTCACCGGCCGAAAGCTGCGAAAGCTCGGTCTGATAAAGCGCCTGAATAGCTGCAAAACGCGCGGCACTGCGTCTTTGGGCGGCTGATGCCTTGGGTTTATCGGTCATTACTTGTGATGTATTCCAAAATGGTTTTGAACTTCGATCATACGAAGAACAGCACGGGAGGCCTCGCCCCCTTTATTCTTCTGATCGGCCTTGGCACGTGCAAGTGCCTGCGCTTCATTTTCAACAGTCAGGATGCCGTTGCCGATCGCCAGACGGTAATCAAGGCAAAGCTGCATCAAGGCACGGTTGGCTTCTTCGCAGATGTGATCGTAATGCGTGGTTTCACCGCGGATAACACACCCGAGAGCAAGATAGCCATCATAACGCGGGCCCGTTGCAAGATCAGCCATTGACTGTACGGCATAGCGGATTGCTATCGGAACTTCGAAGGCACCGGAAACAGAAAGCCGGTCCCAGGTCGCACCACCAGCCTCCAGAGTCGACGCAGCCCCTTTGACCAGATCTTCGACGATATGGGTGTAATAAGGCGCATCAACGATCAGGATGTGCGGACCGTTACTCATGTTTTATTCCTCCGAGAAGACAAGCGGACGCTGATCAACCAGATTTAGACCGAACCCGTCAAGTCCTACGATGTGTCTTTTGGTGTTTGAAAGCAAAATCATGTCGCGAATGCCCAAATCCAGCAAAATTTGCGCCCCTACACCATAATCGCGCAAATCAGAGTCGCCAGCGGATTTTGCAATTTCCTGACGAAGTGCCTCGCCGTCGCCGCCATGCCGTTCGATCAGTTTCGCAATCGAGGACGAAAGCGTATTGGGTCGCGGTTCACGGATCAGAACGATCACACCGCGTCCCTCCTCACCAATCTGGCGCATTGCTGCCTGCAATTCACCGCCGTGGCTTCCCTGCCGGTCGCCAAGTACATCTTCAAGAACGTTCAGGGCATGGACGCGCGTAAGGACCGGTGCACCATCGGAAATATCGCCTTTCACAAGCGCGATATGTTCCGCATAGGTGATATTGTTGACATAAAGATTAAGCTCAAACTCGCCGCCATGCAGCGAATTGATTTTGGTTATCGCCTTGCGCTGAACCACTTTTTCGTGTTTCCGGCGATAGCGGATCAAATCGGCAATCTGCGCGATTTTCAAATTATGCTTTTTGGCAAACTCGACGAGTTCCGGCAAACGCGCCATTTCGCCGCTTTCGCTCATGATCTCGCAGATCACACCAGACGGATTAAGTCCTGCCAGCCGGGAAATATCAACTGATGCCTCGGTATGCCCGGCACGGACCAAAACACCACCCGGACGCGCCCGAAGCGGAAAGATGTGCCCAGGAGTCACGATATCATCTGCAGTTGATTTTGTATCTATCGCTACAGAAATCGTTCTGGCTCTGTCCGGGGCTGAAATCCCGGTCGTAACGCCGGTTGCGGCTTCTATCGAGACCGTGAATGCCGTTTCATGCCGTGTACCGTTTCGCGCGCTCATCAAAGGCAGGCCAAGATGATCGCAACGTTCGGATTCCAGCGTCAGGCAAATAAGCCCGCGGCCATGGGTTGCCATAAAGTTCACGGCATCCGGTGTCGCCATTTGGGCCGGAATAACAAGATCGCCCTCATTTTCGCGATCCTCATCATCGACAAGGATGAACATCCGGCCGTTACGTGCTTCTTCAATGACGTCTTCAATCGACGAAAGGTGACGATGTGGCATGGTCGTTCAATCCTTCCCCAGCATACGCGCGACATAACGCGCCAGCATATCTATCTCGAAATTGATCCGGTCACCCGGCTGCTTCGATCCCAGCGTCGTATGTGTCTGGGTATGGGGTATCAGATTGATACCAAAAGTGTTTCCGTCAACCTCATTGACCGTCAAAGAAACACCTTCAAGCGTTACAGAGCCCTTTGACGCAATATATTTCGCAAAAACCTCGGAAACTTCGAATGTCAGACGCAAGGAATCACCTTCCGGAAGGCGTTTAGTGAGGATCGCAACCCAGTCGACATGACCGGAAACAATATGGCCGCCCAGCTCGTCGACAAC
>CAMPHD010000407.1 GCA_946885765.1 uncultured Thalassospira sp. | reverse complement strand
ACCGGCCTGATCAAGGAATTGCGGGAAGAAGGCGGTAAAGATCAGGATCGCCTTGGGATTGCCGATTGCCGTCAGGAATTCCGTCCGGGCCAGTGACATCGCACCGGGATGGGCGACAAAACCGACGCTATCACCGGGCACCTCGGGCTCGGCAACTTTGGTTCGCCAGCTTTTCAGCCCCAGATAAACCAGATAGATCGCCCCGCCCCACTTGATGATCATGAAGGCGGTTTCGCTGGCGGCAAGCACCACGCCAAGCCCCATGGCCGTCACAACGATCATCAGGGCAAAAGCAAGCAGTCGGCCCGCTCCGCCGATGGCGGCCGACGCAACGCCGTGGCGGGCGCCATTGAACATCGCGAGCAGATTATTCGGTCCGGGGGCCATCGAAAGCGCCAAGGCCGCGCCAGAAAACAGCAACCATGTATCGAGCTGCATTTGGGGAAGTCCTGTGAAAAATTGGTGACCGGCTGATTGCGCCCGAAATTCAGGCGCGCGTCAAGGCGGCAATCATGGTTGCCGCAGCCGGCCATTTCGACGAAAGGTCCGCCCGTTTGCCCATCGCAAAATCGGCGAAATCAAAACCGGGTGCCACCGTACAGCCCAGAAGGGCGAATTTGCCACCTTGTTTCAGGCGCGCGCCCTGCCAGACATTTTTCGGCACGATCATTTGCGGTTTCTGCCCCGCCAGCAGGTCATTGCCGATTTCAACCAGCCGGTGGCTGCCATCGGCATACAGTTGGAGCTGTTCGACCGGATCGCCAAGGTAATGATGGAAAATCTCGTCACTGGTCAGGATATGCATGCCTGAAAAGGTATCAGGCGTCAGCAGGTAATAGATCGCGGTCCCCGTTGATCGCACGCCAAGATACCGATTGCCCGGATTGCAGGTTTCCAGCGCGCGGAATGTTTCGGCGTAAAAGCCGCCTTCGGGATGGGGTTGCAGGCCGAGTTTCTCAATCAGGTTTTCAATGGTGATATCGCGGGACATGGCGCACTCCCTGCGTGGGGTGGATGATGGCCGACCATCATGACAAAAAAGGGGAACGGTGCAAACCGTTCCCCTGTATAATTTGGACATATGCGAAACGAGGGCCTAGTGGCCCTTATGTTCCTGATCGTCCATTTTCATGTCGCCGTGATCCATACCGGCATCGCCGTGCGGACCTTTGGACATTGCCGCCATCACATCAATGGTCACCGGCACGTCGCCTGCCTTTTCAAAGGTCAGGGTCACGTCGATTTTCTCACCTTCGACCAGCGGCTTGTGCAGGCCGATCAGCATGATGTGATAGCTGCCCGGTTTGAACATCACTTCGCCATGCATCGGCACGTCGATCCCGCCTTCAACCGGGCGCATCTTCATGACGTTGTTATCCATGATATGCGTGTGCAGTTCGGTTTTGTCGGCCAGTTCGGATTTCACACCAACAATGCGATCCGCCATGCCGGTATTTTCCACCGTCAGGAAAGCCGCACCATTTGGCACCTTGCCAAGCGACGCCTTGGCCCAGGCATCCCTGATTTCGATATCGGCGGCAAAAGCCTGGGTCGCGGCAAACAGACCGGCAAGGGTCGTGATAACAGCAAACAGTTTTTTCATGATCTTTGTTTCCATCCTGATCCGGTGTGGATTGGTTGCATCACACCGGTGATTTGATTTCGGGTGTATCGGGAAATCAGATGGAATGCGGTGGTGCGCGGGAATAGCGCGTACGCGGCACTGTGATCGTGGCCGCAATCAGGCGGCTTTGCGCATATTCGGCATCATGGATGATTGAAACCGGCGCACCAAACGGCACGTCCAGACTTGCCATCGCCCCATGATGCGACGCACACAGCGAACAGAAACCATGACCGGCAGAATGCCCGCCGGAATTTTGTGACGCGGCATCGGGTATGGCATCGCCAAACGAAACCGCACGCACCCCATCCGCCGTGCAGATGAAAATCAGGTCGCCGCCGGGTGCGGCATTTGCCCCGGTAATGGCGGTTAGCCCGACGCCACTGCCCCCACCCAAAAGTGCGGTCAGGAAACCCGATTGCGTCACCCCGGTCATCAGGATGACGAACGCCAGCATCCAGACGCGCAGGATATTGCCCGCGGCCCGGATTTGCGTATGTGACGGCATCGGGTTGGTGCGAATAAGCATGGATCGGGTATGCCCGAATTTGGCCGCTGCGACAATGAGATATATCATGACCGCAAGCGGCCCAATAATCGCGGGACGGGTGTATTTTGGCACCATCATGCCGTTTCATAAGGCGATTGTGCCCGCGATGCTGAACGGTGCGTTCGCATCCCGATAGGCGGATAAAGAACGGGCCGGTCAAAACCAGCCCGCATCATCACATCAAATCAGATCATATCGCGGGCACGGACCAGTTCATCGAACTTTGCCCCGTCAAGGAAGCCAAGGGCGATGGTTGCTTCCTTAAGGCTGCTGCGATCCTTGTGCGCCTTTTTGGCGACGGCGGCGGCGTTGTCGTAACCGATATGCGGTGCCAGGGCTGTCACCAGCATCAGGCTTTGTTCGACATAGTGATCGATTTTTTCCTGATCGGCTTCAAGGCCGACAACGCAGTTATCGGCAAAGCTGACCGAGGCATCGGCAATCAGGCGGATCGATTGCAGCAGGTTGTAAATGATCACCGGTTTGAACACGTTCAGATCCAGATGACCGTTTGAACCGCCGACCGTCACCGCAACATGGTTGCCGATCACCTGCGCGCAGACCATGGTCAGGGCTTCGGCCTGGGTCGGGTTGACCTTGCCCGGCATGATCGATGATCCCGGCTCGTTCGCGGGCAGAACCAGTTCACCAAGACCGCAACGCGGACCGGACCCAAGCAGGCGGATATCGTTGCCGATCTTCATAAGCGACGTCGCCAGCACGTTCAGAACACCCGACATCTCGACACAGGCATCATGGGCGGCAAGGGCTTCAAATTTGTTCGCCGCCGTTTCGAATTTAAGCCCGGTGATCGTCGAAACCTGTTTGGCAAATTCGACATCAAAACCCTTTGGCGCATTAAGGCCGGTGCCAAGGGCAGTACCACCCTGTGCCAGTTTGCGAAGCCGGACCAACGCATCATCAATGCGATCAAGGCCAAGGGCGATCTGGGCGGCATAACCTGAAAATTCCTGCCCCAAAGTCAGCGGCACTGCATCCTGCATGTGGGTGCGGCCGATTTTGACGATATCGGCAAAGGCCTTGACCTTGGCATCCAGCGCACTTCGAAGGTGGGCAAGGGCCGGTTTCAGGTTTTCCTCAATCTCGACCACGGCGGCGATATGCATG
>CAMPHD010000406.1 GCA_946885765.1 uncultured Thalassospira sp. | reverse complement strand
CGCCGCCTTCGTTTTATTCGGCAGGTTGAAATATGAAATCGACTGTGCCGGTGAAATCGGGATTTTCGGCCAGAATTTTGGCCGCACCGAGCAGCATGGTCATATGGCCATCATGACCACAGGCATGCATTTTGCCCGGATGTTTCGAGGCATAGGGCAGATTGGTGGTTTCGTGGATATCAAGGGCATCCATGTCGGCACGAAGGCCGATACGCTTGCCGGGCCCGCCTTTGCCCTGAAGGGTGGCGACCACGCCGGTTTTTGCGATACCGGTTTTGACGTCCAGCCCGAAGGATTGAAGCTTTTCCGCGACAAAGGCGCTGGTCAGCTTTTCCTCGAACGCGGTTTCAGGGTGAGCATGCAGATGATGTCGCCAGGCCGTAAATTCATCAACGAGTTCGGTGGCGCGAGGATGAAGGGAGGAAGCGGAGACTGTCATCTGCATACTCTGTCGTGTGTCATAAATGGCGGGGGTGTGATGGCCCCCGCGTTTATATGGTGTTGGATCAGGCGCCTTGCAGGCGCAGGATCAGTTCGGCAACCAGAACCGAACCGGCATAGGTGCCAAGGAAGACAAGGCAGGCAACCAGTGCCAGTTTCCAGCCGGAATGCTTGGCGACCTCGATTTCCTTTTTGGCAATCGCAAACCCGGCATAGGCAAGGGCCGGGGTGGCAAGGGCCAGGAAGTTGACCGATTTGGCCTGCTCGACGATCCATTCCGAACCCGGGGTCCAGGGCAGGGTCGCGAGGATACCGACCAGCGAAATCCACGCGACACTTGGCAGGTAAAAAGGTGCAAAGCGGGTCAGAAGCAGGCCGACCATGGTGATCAGATAAATCACCACCATGCCGACAAAACCATCGGCCAGCGGAATGGCCGGGCCAACCGTATTCATCACCAGCCCGACAAGGCAGACGATGACAAGGGTGACGGCGTGATCTGTCAGATCAATGTTCGGACGGGTACGTTCCATTGCAATTGCGTTCTCGGACATGATCAGGCCTCCTTCTTGTTTGCGTTGGCGATGTCGTTTTTGCCAGCGGTCGCGTTGTAGAGTTTTTCAACAATCGGAAGTGCGATGAACAGTCCGGCATAAAGCCCGGTCGCATAGGTCAGAAGGTTGCTGGCACCCGCAAGGGCAAGGATTTCGTCCTTCATGGACGGAATGACTTCGGTCAGGGCACCGGTGCAGGCCGCCATCATCGAACCGCTGCCGATGCCACATGCCATGGCAAGGGCACGCGGATCAAACATGCCGCTGCTGGCAAAGAGGGAGGCCAGAATGGCAAAGATGAAAGTGCCAAACAGGGTGCCGATCACATAAACGCCCATCACACCCGTGCCCTCGGGGCTTTTGAGGGTATAGCGGTCCGCAATGATCGCAAGGTTGGGTTCACGTGCAATCGAGAAGGTTGCGCCAATGGCCTCGCGGCCCATTTTCAGGCCCCAGACCGCCAGCGGGAAGGCCAGAACGATGGTGCCAAGGTTACCCAGTTCCTGCAACAGAAGGGCCGGGCCTGCTGCGATAATGGTTTCGATTGCCGGGCCGATGGTGGTGCCGAATTTTGCAATAAACGGCATGATCGCAATCACGATCAGCGGCGATGCGGCGGCGACTTCCTTCTGGCGGATGAATTTTCCGAATTTCGGCATGACATTGGGGTTCATCAATGCCGCCATGACGAAGGCATAAAGCAGCGGCAGCAGCAGGATCGCGCCGATGCCCAATGGAATTTTCTGAATGCCGATCAGTTCGGCGATGGCGCCGAGTACGATAACGGCGAGGTGAAGCCGCCAAAGCTCCAATTGTCCCCGAAGCGCGTTCATTTCCCTGTCTCCTTGACGTGGCATGTTCGATGCAACCGTGGCCACGGTCAAAAAGGCCAAGCTGTTGCATCATCCCTGCGGTATCCCGGCATTGGCAGATTTCACAATTTTGCCATTTTTGGCGCCGGGGATTTTGTCCGACAATGAAAACTCGACCGGGGTGGGGCAAGTGCCTTTTTGGGATGCATCTGTTGCCAGAACGGCAACAGATGCCTTGATGCTATGCGTGTTCTTCGGGATACCAGGCGGAGCCGAAGGCCTCCATCCGGTCGCGGATCATGCCGGTAACTGCCCGAACAGCGGCGGTTTTCGGGCGTCCCTTGCGCACCAGAAGATGCGACGGAACGCGGGCCAGAAAATGGTCGGTCAGGGGGATCGCCACGACCTCGCCCCTGCGTAATTGTCGCGATACGGCAAAGGCCGGAAGAAAGGTGATGCCGCCCCCCGACAGCACGAAATGGACGGCAACATTGATCGAATCGGCGGTCAGGAACGCATCACGCGCCACCCGGTTGCCCTGATCGACATTTGCCAGAAGTTTGGCAACGCCAAAGTGCGGGTTCAGCAAGGCAGCCGGGTAATTCAGCGTATCGGAAAGCGTGCAGGTTTCCTTTTTCGCCAGATCAAACCCCGGCGGGACAAGGGCGCACAGCGGTGCATGATCCTCGGCCAGAAGTTCCAGATCGGGATTGCGCGGCGGGTTGAAGACAAGCCCCATATCGTAATCATCGCGCAGGATGCCGTGGGTGATTTTTTCGGTTCCGGCGACATCAATTTCAAGGCGGATATCGGGGAATTCATCGCGAAGCGGGCGGACAACGTGATTGACCAGATCAACCACAAAGCCTTCGCCGGTGGCGATGCGCACCGTTCCGGCGATGGCGCCACGTGCGGCGGCCAGATCGACCGAAAAGGCCTCGTCCATTTCAAAGCGCCGCCTTGCGTGGGCGGCAACCATATGGCCCGATTCCGTAAAGATGATGCCGCGTTTGGTGCGTTCCATCAGAAGCGTTTCAAGATGGGCTTCGAGGGATGCGATCTGGCGGCTGATGGCGGATGGGGCAATGCGCAGATTTTCGGCCGCGGTGCGGATGGAGCCTGCTTCAAACACGGCAAGGAAATAGCGAAGCGGTTTATCGTCGATCTTCATGGCGGTGGTGCCTGATTGGGTGGTTGATGCGTGGCGCTTGTGAAACTGATCACCTAATCAGAGCATATGTGTTGCTGTTTCGGCAACAACATGTTCCGGCAATTGATCTTGAGTTCACCCGATATCCACCGGAAAGTTCGGGGGCAAAATCAAAAAATCACATCGGACCGCATCGGTGCCGTGACGGGAAGGCGTGTGTCTTCACCGGCTGAGCCCGGCTGTCTGAAAGCAAAGAGGCATTTATCGTGAGTAATCCAGAAACCGGCACCATTGGTGTCGTTGGTCTTGGCAATATGGGGCTGGGCCTGGTCCGTACCCTGGTGCGGGATGGCTTTTCGG
>CAMPHD010000405.1 GCA_946885765.1 uncultured Thalassospira sp. | reverse complement strand
CTGCAAGACCGATCCCCAGCAACGGCAGGGGGGATGCATCGATAAACCGCATCCAGACAAACAGGATCACGATCAGCGACATCATGAGCGCCAGCTTCATGCGGCGTCCGATCTGCCATGCCTCGTCATTGCGCCAGCGAAGTGTCGGGGCAAAGCCCATCAGGAATAGAAGGGGTAAACCTATCGGGATCAGCGCCTGGACGAAAAACGGCGGTCCAACCGTAATGATGTCCCCGTCAAACCAGCGCAGGAACAGCGGATAGATCGTGCCGATCAGGACGGTTGCGGCGGCGACCGACAGCATCACACTGTTTAAGAACATGCCGCTTTCGCGCGATATCAGGGAAAAGTCCTTGTTATCGATCATGTCACCAGCACAGCGCCAGAACATGAAATAGGCCCCGGCAAACAGCACACAGAAGCCGACCAGAAGGGCCACACTATCGCCGTTGCTGAGCAGGGCGGTTGGCAATGGCCCCAGCAGGTCAGACCGGACAAGGAATGTTCCGAACCAGCCCGCGCCAAAGGCCGACAGGGCCAAAAGGGCCGTCCAGGGTTTCAGGGTTTCGGTTTTTTCAAGAACCGCACGGCAATGCACAAAGGCCGTGGTCAAAAGCCAGGGCAGCAGCAGGGCATTTTCGGATGTATCCCAATACCACCAGTTGCCCCATGCCTGTTCGGTATAGGCGCGGTAAGCACTGATGGCGATGGCACCGCCAAGCAGGGTCCATGACATCATGGCCCAGGGACGGAGCTGTTCGGACCATGCGCGGTCAAGTTTGGCACCGGGCAATGCGGCAAAGGTTACCGCGAAAATCACCGATAATCCGGCAAGACCGGCATACAGGACCGGCCCGCGGATCATGCCGGCAATGTCCTGCAATTCAGGATCAAGACCGCTGCCGTCAAGCGGGGCCAGACCCGACCGGATAAACGGATCGGCATCAATGATTGTTGCCGCCGCCAGAAAGGCAATGATGATGCCAAGAATACCAAGGGCAACACGATCCTGTTCGCTGACACCGCGCAGGATGCTTTGCAGGGCAAACATCAAAGTCGCAACCGTGCTGGTGGCAACCCAGAACAGCATTGCCCCGCTATCGGGGATAAAGGCCGCGCCGATGCGATACATCAGCGGGGTGGATGAATGGCTGTAACCGGCCACCACGGGCAGGGTGAAATCGCTGACGATGAAGGAATGGATCAGGGCGGCTTCGGCGATGACTGCCAGAACGCACATGGCAAAGGGCAGGGGCCAGACACCGAAACCGGATGTTTCGGCAAGCCGGGCATTCCCGGTCATGCCGTTTTGCACGGTGCTGCTGGTGATTGCGGGTGCCATTGCCGGTGTCGGGCCGAGCGCGCGATAGCTTGCGCGAAACAGGGCCGGACAGAACAGGACGGCCTGACAGGTCCCCAATGCGAGAATGAGGATAAGGGCAAAATGTCCAAACTCTGCGATCATGCGTTTCTTCAGATTTCCCCGATATATGGCATCCGGTAAACGAACACCACTCTGCCCCTGCTGTCAAACAGCAAGGCATTCACCCAGTTTTAATGCCACTTTCAAGGCTTCAATATAAGGTTTTTATGATGGCAGAATGTGGCTTAATTACGCATCTTTTCGGCGTTACGGGCTTCGATTTCTTCCCAATAACCGCTTTTTTTCAATGAGTCAGCGACTTCTGGCGGCATGTAATTCTCGTCATGTTTGGCCAGAACTTCGGATGCGACGAACTGGCCCTCGGAGCCCATGTGTCCCTCGGCGACGACGCCCTGACCTTCGCGGAACAGGTCGGGAAGGATGCCGGTATAGGAAATGGTGACCGAATTTGCCATGTCGGTGACGGTAAAGGTGACGGTTTCGCCGCTGCCGAGTTTTTTAAGCGATCCTTCTTCGACAAGGCCGCCGACGCGCAGGCGCTGGTCGGGGTCAATCGGGGATTTTTCGGCGATTTCGGTCGGGCTGAAGAAGAAGACAACCGAATCTTCAAACGCCGTCAGGGCAAGTGCAGCCGCCGCACCGACCGCGAGAAGGGCGGCCATGATGATATACATGCGCTGACGTTTGCGGGATTTGGCACGCGAAAGAGACACTTCGATATTCTCCGCTCAGGATATCTGAGACTGGTCTGTGGTCCGGCCGCGTTTGGGACGGCGGGCTTTCAGAACGGTTTCAAGCTGATCAAGTTCGGTTTTGCTTTGGCGCAGGCCCCGAAGGGTTGCGATCAGCAGCGCAATCATGGCAAGGGCAGCGATGCCGTAGCTGGCCCAGATATAGCCGCCATAACCACCCATTGAGAAGAATTCGCTCATTTTCCGGCTCCGGCGTTGTGACCCTGATCATAGGCAAGTGCGTCGTCATCGCCGTTGGCAATGGCGCGTTCATCAAACAGGCCGCTGAGCTGAAGCGCACGAATGCGGCGCTGGTTCAGTTCAAGGCGCACGCGCAAAACCAGAATGATGAAATAATATCCGGTAAAGGCAAAGGCCATGATCAGAAGCGGGGCCAGCATGCTGGGATCAATACTGGGACCGTCCATGCGGGCCACCGATGCCGGTTGATGCAGGGTGTTCCACCAGTCGACGGAAAATTTGACGATTGGCACATTGACCACCCCGACCAGTGCCAGTGCCGATCCTGCCTTTGATCCGCGTTCGGGATCGTCAAAGGCATTTACCAGCGCGATATAGCCAAGATAGAGGAACAGCAGGATCAGCATCGATGTCAGACGTGCATCCCATACCCACCATGTGCCCCACATCGGTTCGCCCCAAAGCGACCCGGTAATCAGGGTCAGGGCGGTGAATGTCGCGCCGACCGGTGCGGTGGCGCGCGCGCAGATATCGGCCAGCGGATGTTTCCAGATCAGGCTCATTGCCCCGCAGGCGGCCATGCCGACATAGCAAAACAGCCCCATCCATGCGGCGGGTACATGGATATACATGATGCGGACGGTGCTGCCCTGCTGATAGTCAACCGGCGATCCGATCAGGGCCAGATAAAGCCCGACCACGGTCAGGATGACGGTCAGCGCGACCATCCAGGGCATCATGGCCCCGGTCAGTTTCAGAAACACGCTTGGTTTGGCGAAACGATGCATTTTCTCTCGTCCGTTTGCGGCGATGCCGCCGAAGGTCGTCAGTCTATGTTCTTTGTCATTCCACTGCCTGCCGGATGGCGTGGGCCGTGGCAAACGGGGCAGCAGCCAGTGACAGCAACAGGATCGCCCCCATGATCTGCAACTGTGCCTGGGCGGAAATGCCAAGCAATGCGGCCTCGACCGCGCCAGCACCGAAAATCAGTACCGGTATATAT
>CAMPHD010000404.1 GCA_946885765.1 uncultured Thalassospira sp. | reverse complement strand
CCCGGAATCATCTTACAGATTTTATCGACATAGCCATACGGGATGCTCAGGACACGCCCGACGTCACGCACTGCGGCTTTTGCCTGCAATTTACCGAATGTGATGATCTGTGCGACACGGTCATGGCCGTATTTGCGCTGCACATATTCAATCACCTCGCCGCGCCGGTCCTGACAGAAATCGACGTCAAAGTCAGGCATTGAAACACGTTCCGGGTTCAGGAAGCGTTCAAACAGCAATGAAAAATGCAACGGATCAAGATCGGTAATCAGAAGCGCATAGGCCACAAGCGACCCCGCACCTGAACCACGCCCCGGCCCGACCGGGATTTCATGATCCTTGGCCCACTGGATAAAGTCCGCAACGATCAGGAAGTAACCCGGAAAACCCATCTGATTGATGATGCCAAGCTCATATTCAAGGCGCTCCCAATAGGGCTTGGCGATTTCTTCTTTCTTTTCGTCCGACATATCATCGGTAAAGACATATTTCGCAAGACGACCTTTAAGGCCTTCTTCGGACATATGACGCAGTTCGTCGACCTCGGTGCGGCCTGCGCCACAGTCAAACGGCGGCAGGATCGGGTCGATCTTTTCAACATGCCACGAACAACGTCTGGCAATCGTCAGCGTATTGTCACAGGCCTCGGGAACATCGGCAAAAAGATCGCGCATTTCGGCGGCGGTTTTGAACCGGTGCTCCGGTGTCAGGCGCCACCGGTCTTCCTGCCCGACAACCGCACCCTGCCCGATGCAGATAAACACATCATGGGCTTCATACATTTCCGCCTTGGGGAAAAAGCAGTCATTGGTCGCGACCAGCGGGATATTGTGATCATAGGCAAGCCTGATCAGACCCGGCTCGACCTTTTCCTCGGCCGGTTCGCCGTGGCGCTGCAATTCGATATAAAGCCGGTTGCCAAATATCCCCGAAAGCCTGCTCAGGCATTCGGTCACCGCCTCGGGCTGCTCCTCGGCGATCAACCGTGCCAGCGGCCCGCTCGGCCCACCAGTCAGGCAGATGATATCAGAGCTGTATTTTTCGATATGATCATAAAGCGCCTTGGGCTCGCTGCCAGCTTCGCTGGTCATATGCGCACGCGAAACGATCTTCAGAAGGTTGAAATAGCCCCTTTCGTTCTGCGCAATCAGAACCAGCTTGTCCGGGTCGGGTTCGCGTGAAATCCTGCCGACAACCGGCTGGTCGCCGAACCGTTCAACCCCGATCTGCACGCCAAGGACCGGCTGAATACCCGCATCGCTCATCACACCGGAAAAATCAAGTGCGCCGAACATGTTGTCGGTATCGGTCATCGCAACCGCAGGCTGGCCGTCACCCGCACAAAGCTTTGCCAGTTCCTTCGTCGTGATGGCACCTTCGGCAAGCGAATAGTTGGTGTGAACACGAAGATGGACGAAACCGTTTTCCATTGCAGAAAATCCCGGAAAATAAATGGCAAAGGCAGGAAACCAGCCACCCCGGATCACTCCGGGGTGCGGTACTCAGGCTAACTTAAAGAATTTCGACGGATTACGAAAGGGTATCGGGATCAAGTTCGACCAGATGCCCGTCGCGCAGGGTCACAACCCGGTCCATCTGGCGCGCCAGTTCCGGGTTATGGGTCGCAATCAGCGACGCCAGACCGGTTTCACGCACCAATGTCATCAACATCCCGAACACGGTTGCGGCGGTATGCGGATCAAGGTTGCCGGTCGGCTCGTCGGCAAACAGCACATCGGGCACATTGGCCAGCGCACGCGCAATCGCCACGCGCTGCTGTTCCCCGCCCGAAAGCCGTGCCGGGCGATGTTCCGCCCGGTTTTCAAGCCCAAGACAGCGCAGAAGTTCCAACCCGCGTTCGGTGGCATCGCCACGTTTCAGGCCATTGATCATCTGCGGGATCACGACGTTTTCAATCGCCGAAAATTCCGGCAGCAGATGATGGTACTGATAAACAAAACCGATATGTTTTCGGCGCATTTCGGTCCGTGCCAGATCGGAAAGGTCCGTGCTGCGTTTCCCGCCAATCGAAACCATACCACGATCAGGCTTTTCAAGCAGGCCTGCAATCTGAAGCAGGGTCGATTTCCCTGCCCCCGACGGCCCCACAAGGGCAACGATCTCGCCCTGATGGATTTCAAGATCGACGGATTTCAGGATTTCAAGCTGATCAGGACCCTGATTGAAGACGCGATCAATCTTTTCAAGCCGCAAGACGACTTTCTGCGCACGTTCCTGCGCGGTTTTCTTGATCAGATCACTCATAACGAAGCGCCTCCACCGGATCGAGGCGCGATGCACGCCATGCCGGATAAACCGTCGCAAGGAACGACAGGGTCAGGGACATCACACAAACCAGAACCACCTCGCTGACATCCATGTCGGCCGGAAGCTGCGACAGGAAATAAATCTCCGCATTAAACAGATCGGTCCCCGTCAGGGTCTGGATGAACTGGCGGATATTTTCGATATTCAGGCAGAACACAACACCAAGGATCAGGCCGCTTAACGTGCCAAGCACCCCGATGGATGCCCCGGCAAGGAAGAAGATGCGCATCACCGATGACCGTGTCGCCCCCATGGTCCGCAGGATCGCGATATCGCGCCCCTTGTCCTTCACCAGCATCACCATGCCCGAAATGATATTGAATGCCGCCACCAGAATAATCAGCGTCAGGATCAGGAACATGACATTACGTTCAACCTGCAACGCATTGAAAAACCCGGAATTTGACTGCTGCCAGTTCACCAGCCGAAGCTGTTCCCCTGACAAGTTCGACAGCAGGTCATTCATGCTGGACGACAGCCGCGACGGATCTTCAAGCATCACTTCAAAATGGCTGATCTTTTCAGGCAGGCGGAAATAAACCTGTGCGGCATCAAGCGGCATGAAGATAAAGCCGCTGTCATATTCATACATCCCGATATCAAACAGCCCGACCACCTTGTAGGCCCGCACGCGCGGTACGGAACCAAACGCCGTCACATTGCCCTTGGGCGATATCAGATTGATATCATCGCCCACACCAACGCCCAGCTTCATGGCAAGGCGCGCCCCCATGATCACGCTATCCTCGCCCTTGAAATCGTCAAGCGACCCGAAAACGATATTATCCGCAATCGTCGGACGCTTGGCCAGGTCGGATGCCCGCACACCGCGCACGATGGCCCCGGTCGACCGCCCGTTATTGGATGCCCGTACCTGCCCCTCGACCACCGGGGTTACAAGCGTGACATTGCCGGTTTCCGCGATCTTCTTTTCAATCGCATCGTAATTGGGCAGGCCATCAGGGCTTTGCGCATAAACCGATATGTGCCCGTTC
>CAMPHD010000403.1 GCA_946885765.1 uncultured Thalassospira sp. | reverse complement strand
GTGGTCGGCGTCGGCCGGGCTTCGGACCTGCCGGAGATCGTCGACCGGTTCGTCAGCGGCAACGCGCAGAACATGGTCCTCCCGAATGCGCGCAACATCTATGTAAGACACAATGGTGCGTGACAGGGGATAGGATGCAACCAGCCCGTCCTGTTCCAGACGCATGATGGCTTCGCGCACGGGGGACTGGCTGACCTTAAAGCTGTCCGCCAGTTCCGCACGAACCAGTGTTGTTTCAGGCGGAAGTGCCAGCGAAATAATCCGACTTCTGATTTCCTCGTAGACAAGTGCCGAGGCCGGGACATGCGCATTGGCTTTCACCCCGCCTTCCTGAACAGGCATAAAACCGCCCATAAATGTGTTCATCTTCATTCAACTCCCCGGCAATTGCGCATATGCCTGCATCCTTCGGACCCTTAATTACATCAAGGCGTTGGGCAATAACAACGTCAAGCTTGGCACTGCCGCCATCAGAATGAAAAATACCGCCATCGCAATGAAGAACGGGATCGATGCCCGGGTATAAGCACCGGTTTTGACATCAAGAATGCCGCAAACCGTAAACATGATGACCCCGACCGGCGGCGTCAGTCCGCCAAAGTTGATCAGCGTCACAATCAAAATCCCCATATGGACCGGGTCATATCCGGCATTGACCAGAACCGGCATGACAATCGGTGTTACCAGAAGGATATTGGCCGCCCCTTCAAGGAACATGCCACTGATGACAAGAACCGCAACAACAAGGGTCAGGATCAGAACCGGGTTTTCGGTAAGCGTTGTGACAAATTCGGTGATCTGCTGGGGTGCGCGTTCAATGGTCATGGCATAGCCAAGAACGGCAGCCATAATGATCAGCAACATCACCATCCCAAGATCGGAAACAGAACCGGTCACTGCCTCGCGAAGCTTTTTCCAGTCCAGTTCCCGATAAACGAAAAACCCGACACAAAGCGCATAGAAAACAAGGACGGCACCTGCCTCGGTCGCGGTAAACAGACCAAACCGGAAACCGACAATCAGAATAACCGGAAATGCCAGCGCCCAGATGCTTTCCGAAAAGCTTGACCAAAGCTCCTTCCCGCTTGGTACCGTTGGCAGGTCAGGTTTATAGCCGTTTTTATGCGCCACAAACCAGGACGTGATCATCAGAACAATCGTCAGGAAAATACCGGGCAAAATACCGGCCAAAAACAGACGACCGATCGAAACCTCATTCACAAACCCGAACAGGATCAAACCGATGCTTGGCGGAATGGTCGCGGTGATAACCGACCCGAAGGCCAGAACCGCAGCCGTTGATGCCTTTGAATAGCCCTGCTTGATCATGCTGGGGCCCAACAGGCGCGCCTCCATCGAGGCATCGGCAACAGCCGACCCTGAAATCCCGCCCATCATGAAACTTAAAACGATGGAAACCTGTGCCAGTCCCCCGGCCATCCAGCCCGTCAGCAAACGGGCGAACTTGACCAGCCGGAACGTAATCCCCGTCACATTCATCAGGTTTCCGGCAAGGATAAAGAACGGCACAGCCAAAAGCGGGAAGCTTTGTGTTGCCGTTACCATTTTCTGGATGACAACGGTTGGCGGCATCGCCCCGCTCAGAATGAATACTGGCACAGACGCAAGACCCAAAGCGAAAGCGACAGGCATCCCGACAACCAGAAAAACCGTAAATAGTACTGCAATCAGTATCAGCATCAGAACTGCCCCCTGCTTCGAATTCGTTCGACAAATTTAAACATCATGGTCCGCAGCAGGAGGATCAGACCGACAACCATCGAAGCATGGATGTAGGAGGCATGGATTTGCGTTGCGCCGACAAGACGGGGATGCATCAAAATCATGTTGCCCCACGCGTAATACAGCAGAAACGCAAGGAAACCGATGATCACGACAATATTAAACAGCTCGACCAGATCGCGTGCTTTGGGGGATATGTTGTCCTGCAGGATTTGAAGACCGAAATGACGGTTTTCCTGCATGCCAATGTCGGCAGCCAGCATGCAAAGCCAGACAAAAATCAACTGAGCCATTTCAATCGACCAGATAATCGGGGATCCCACGGCTCTGGCAATTGACGCAACGCCGACAAGAACGACAACCGCGACAAGCAGAATCCCGGCACAGGCAAACTCAATTTGCTTGAGCATGTATTCCATTCCATCTTGAAGTTTGAAGTGCGTTGCCCCGCATCCGGAACAACGCACATTCGAAAGGCACGTCAACTGTCACCTGGAAATCAGCGGCCAAGAACTTTATTAACGATGGCCGCTTCCGCTTCGAGGTCAAGCTGCTTGTAAACCGGTTTCACAGCTTCCTTGAACGGTGCAAGATCGACTTCGCTGACCTCGACGCCGCTTGCCGCAACATCTTCAAGGGCCTTTTCGCCAAGTTCGATGGTCAGTTGCGATGCATAGCGGCCATCCTCGACCGCAAGATCACGAACGATTTTCTGGTTTTCAGGGGAAATGTCATCCCACGCATCGGCACCGACGACCAATGCGGTAACAAGCTGAATGTGGCCGGTCTTGGTCACATGCTTGATCACTTCGTAAAGTTTGGCATTCCAGATTGCGGTCGGCTGGGCTTCGGCACCGTCAATCGTGCCAAGCTGCAGGGCGGTGTAAACTTCGCCCCAGGCAATCGGGGTCGGCTCGGCACCCATCGCGCGGATCGTTTCGATCCAGACCGGTGCACCGATTGTCCGCATGCGAACACCGGCAAGGTCGGCAGGGCCTGAAACAGGATTTTGTGTCAGGACATGGCGCGCCCCCTGATACCAGTTCGATGCAATCATCACGAGGCCCGACTTTTCGCGAAGCTCGTCACCCCAGGCGATATATTCATCCGAAAGGGCAAATTTATCGGCCTGTTCGTATGTATCAAACAGGAAAGGTGCCGACATGATCGCCAGCGACGGAACGAAACTTGAAAGACGGGCAACATCGGTGACCGTCCCAATCGCGGCACCGGCACGGGCCTGATCGATCATCTCGGTGGTGTCACCAAGCTGCGAATTGTGGAAAACCTCGATAATCACGTCGCCATTGGTGGCCTTTTCCACATCAAGCTTGAACTTCTCAAGCCCCTGCCCCATCGGGTCATTCGGTGCCAGGACCGTCCCGATACGAAGCGTCGTTGCAGCCGTTGCAGGCATGCCTGCGGCAAGCGCCCCGGCAAGCACGGCACAGATTCCAAGTGTTCTCGCAGTAAAATTCATTGTGGAAGTCCTCCCGTTGGATTGGCGTTTTTGCCATTAATTGATATTTTAGTTTGTTTGAAATTTTAGATACGGCGCACCGATCTTGTCAATCGATTTTTCAACT
>CAMPHD010000402.1 GCA_946885765.1 uncultured Thalassospira sp. | reverse complement strand
GCCGGTGATGGCCGATGCATCCGGAGTGGGGGGGGGTGACGGTGGTGCAAGCGATCTCGTTCTGCCATGGGCGGCTGGCGATACATCGATGGCCGGAGTTAAGGGCCTGCCGGTCAATCCGGCCGAACAGGCAACGATTACCGACGCCGCCCCGGTGGCCGGTGTTGAAACGTTGGCAATGAACGGTTCATCGGCTGCGGCCGCGATATCCGGCACGAAGGCCTATAATGCGGCTGATCTGGTGACGCCCTGGGGGGGCGCTGCAAGTAATGTCGGTGCCAATCCGGTAACTGGTCCGACCGCAGCGCAAACTGTGGCGCAGTCGGTTGCCCCGCAAGTAGCAGCAACATCTTCCGATGATCCGGCAATCCAAGCCGCCCAGCGCCTTTTGGCGCAGGCGGGGGACGATATTGCGGGCACAAATATCAATGCGCAAGATGCCGATCCGGCCGAACTGGCAGTTGCGATAGCCCGTGCCGGACAGACCGACATTGCATCAAACATGACCATGCGCGCCGCAGAGGCGGGAGGAAACGGTCATCAGGGTATGATCCAGCGAGCCTCCTTTAGCAGCGATAATGGCGGTACAGTCTGGGCGCGTGCACAAAGTTCGGGCCGTTTGAGCCGTGGCCCGTCGCAGTTTGCCGTGTCCCCGGAAATTGCCGCACGCGAAGCAAAATATGCCAAGCTTGACCAGGATGATGTGACCAAACAGGCAGCATCGCAGAAGTCCGATACAGGACCATCAGCACAGCAGGGGCAACAAGGTCCGTTGAGTGCTGCGGAAATGGCGGCACGCTTTAATGCGGCCCTTGGCCATGATCGAGCACAGACGATGGCAAATGATGCTGTCGCACGGGATAAACCCTCGGTCAGCAATCAGGCGAACCGCGATGATGGTGCCAATACCCGGGACGTTGCGCGCAATGACAGTTCAGCCGAGGCCGAACCCATCCATCCCTTGATGGAGCAGGCGCAAACCCATGTGCAGAATGACGAACCGGTCGGTGTCTGGTTCAGCCAGACCATGATGGACGGGTTGAAGAAATATCAGGCCATGCAGCAAAGTCGTCAGATGGAAGGCGATTCGATCTGACCACTGCTATCAAGCCCAAGTCATGAAAAACCCGGCAACCGTATGATCGCCGGGTTTTGTTTTGATCTGGTAATGAAGCCTTAGCGGTTGAGAAAACCGACGATTTCCTTGACCTCGCGCAGGATCGGCTGGGCAATGGCGTCCGCACGTTCTGCACCCTTTGCCAGAACCTCATCGATATAGGCATTGTCGGCTTTCAGACGCGCCATTTCTTCGGTGATCGGTGCCAGTTTTTCGACAACGACATCGGTCAGGGCCTGTTTGAAGCCCGAGAACTGGATCCCACCATGTTCTGCTAGAACGTCAGCAACATTTGCGTCGGTCAGGGCCGCATAGATGGTGATCAGGTTTTTGGCTTCGGGGCGGCCTTCAAGGCCGACGGCCTCGCTTGGCAGCGGTTCCGGATCGGTTTTGGCCTTACGGATTTTTTTCGCCAGCGTATCGGCATCGTCGGTCATGTTAATGCGCGACATATCCGATGCATCGGATTTCGACATCTTTTTCGTACCGTCACGCAGAGACATCACACGCGTTGCCGGGCCAAGGATCAGCGGATCGGGCTGCGGGAAAAATTCAACGCCAAAATCATTATTGAACTTGATCGCAATGTCGCGGGTTAGTTCAAGATGCTGCTTCTGGTCTTCGCCGACCGGAACATGGGTCGCCTTGTAGGCTAGAATGTCGGCCGCCATCAGGCTCGGATAGGCATAAAGACCAAGCGACGCGTTTTCACGGTTCTTGCCGGCCTTTTCCTTGAACTGGGTCATGCGGTTGAGCCAGCCGATGCGCGCGACACAGTTGAAAATCCAGGCCAGTTCGGCATGGGCCGAAACCTGGCTTTGATTGAACAGGACATGTTTTTCCGGATCGATGCCCGATGCGATCATGCTGGCGGCGAGTTCGCGGATATTGGAACGCAGTTCATTGGGCTCTTGCCAGACGGTGATGGCATGAAGATCAACGACGCAGAAGATGCATTCGAAATCCTTCTGAAGCGCGACCCAGTTACGGATTGCGCCAAGATAGTTGCCAAGATGAAGGTTACCGGTGGGCTGAGCACCCGAAAAAACACGTTCCATAGCGATGTCGTCCATTTCCAAAAAATATGTTGATTGACCTGCATGCTCCGCCAGGTTTTGGACACCCGCCGGCGGACGAGCCTGCAAATCTTCGGGCGGGAGTTAAGCCGCCGGACCGGATTTGGTCAAGCGGCTTGTCCCGAAATGACGGAAATAAGGTGCAATAATCGTCTTCAGGCAGGGGTGCCGCGTTTCAGGGTTGCTTTCAGTTCCGAGAAACTGGTTGCGCCCGAAAGCTGTGCGGTCACGGCGTAAAGCAGCAACCCGCCACCGACCAGCCCGGCCATGGTGATGATGCGCGTGATTGACAGGGCGTCATTTTGCCATAGCCAGTCGATGGTGAACCACAGGGCAAGCCCCATCAGAACCGATGACAGTAAAATGCGCGGCACCCGGCGTTTAAGGCGGTCGTCAAAGACAAGATCACCGCGTTTGTGCAGAATCCAGGCAAGTGCGCCTGCATTGATCCAGACCGAGGTTGATGTCGCGGCTGCGATGCCAAGATGGCCGAAGGTCGGCATCAGGGCGATGATCAGAACGATATTGATCACCATGGCGGAAATGCCGATGCGGATCGGGGTTCTGGTATCCTCGCGCGCAAAGAATCCCGGTGCGAGAACTTTGACCAGAACCGATGCGGGCAAGCCAAAGGCAAACACAGTCAACGCCATGCCGGTCATTAGTGTTTCACTGGCACCAAAGGCACCGCGTTCAAACAGCACATTGATGATCGGAATGCCCATCACGCCAAGTGCGACCGCAGAGGGCAGGGTCAGAAGCAACGCGATTTCGATGCCGCGATTCTGGCTGTACATTGCGATTTTCGGGTCTGAACCCTGAAGCTGACGCGACAGGGTCGGTAAAAGGGCGGTACCAATCGCAATGCCGATAACGCCGAGCGGCAATTGATGCACACGGTCGGCATAGTACAGCCAGGACACCGCCCCATCTGAAACAAGAGATGCCAGCATGGTATCGATCAGAAGGTTAAGCTGATAGACGCCTGCGCCGATCATGCCCGGGATCATGCGTTTGCCCAGCAATTTCACCCGATCATCAATTTTGGGGAGTTGCCATTTAATGGCAAAACCGGCGCGCTTGCAGGCAATCACCAGACAGATAAACTGTGCAACACCGGCAATCGCGACCCCCCATGACAGG
>CAMPHD010000401.1 GCA_946885765.1 uncultured Thalassospira sp. | reverse complement strand
CGCTGGACCCGTACTTCATATGTCGTATCTGACATAACGCGCACTGGCTCCCTAACTTCCTGTTTGGGGCGGCATTTGCATGCCAAAACTCAGTCAGGCGCGTGTCCCATTTTTTTTGTATTTATACTTCTTTATAAGGCAATTCTGATTCTGAAAACAATAGGGCGAACTCGAACTTTTCCAATAACATCGTAAATACATGCTTTTCACCGGATTTCTGCAATCCACGATGATCAAATATATATAACCACAACCTTAAATACATATACCTCAGTCTAGGACCCTGCCTTCCGGCTCTATTGATAGGAACGGGCAATGGAATCGCTCAGTCGCGCCAAAAGATCGCTCATGGCGGCAACGGTTGCTTCGGTGGTTGTGTCTTTCGGAACTATGGAGTCGGTAAACCGTTCAGATACGGCAACTTCGCCGGAATTGAAATTGACGATTTTCCAGCGTGCCGCCATCTGCACCGAACCGTCCGGCTGGCGTTCGAACTGCCCAAGATCAACCACAACCTGCCAGACAACCCCGTCACGTGAATTCCACGGGAATGTCTCTATCCGTTGCGGACTCAGTCTATGATCCAGATTTTCGATCAGAACCCGCTGAATGTTTTCATCCAGCGGTTCGGCCCAGCGATCAAACTGGTTGATCACCAGTCGGTTATCGCTGCTGCGTGTCACGATCTGGCTGCGGTCAAGATGGCTCGGGATGGTGATCGGGCCAACGCCGATCACCGCCGTTTTAGCCTCCCCCGAGGGCACGGAAACATCATCCGGGGACAGCAGGAAATAACGTTCCTGAACTGGTGTGCTGCATGCCGCCAGAAAACCCAACGACACCACGAACATTCCCGCCATCACACGGTTGCGAATTCTTGTCGCTGTTTTCGGTTTCATCTGCAATTCCTGCATCACTCTTCCTCCCGGCGGCCCGGCTTGCCCAGAATCAGGGCATTCGGATTTTGTTCAAGGAATTCGGCAAGATCGCGCAACGACCGGGCTGCTGCCGACAGTTCCTTCATGGTTTCCTCGAAATTATAGCGGACCGGCGAACTGGGCGATGTCACATCACGCACCCCGCCAAGCGCAACCTGCGCAGTTTCCAGTGCTTTCTGGGTTGCGGGCAACACGCTGGTATCAAGGTTCGTCACAAGCTGGTTCACACCGGCGGCAGCCTGTTTCAAACTGTCCATCCCCTCGATGATTGCGGGTGATGTAACAATATTCTCCATGCCTTCGACAGTACCTAGCAGGCGAATACCGATTTCCTCGATCGGGAATGTCTCAACCTTTTCAAGCAACGATGACAGCGAATTGCTGATCTCGTCGATTTTCTGCGGCAATGTCGGCAGTTCGGGAATTTTTCCCTGCTCGTCGCCCAGATAGCGGGCCGGTGTTACCGGATACATGCCAAGATCGACAAACAGCTGACCGGTGATAAAGCTTCCGGTTTTCAGACGTGCCCGCAAGCCGCGCTCGACCAGAACATCCATGATCTGCGAATAGTCGGTATTTTCGGGGTCCTGCCCGCCAACCATCTGCACCCGTTCCGGTTCCAGTGTGACTTCGACCGGCACCCGGAACGACTGGTTCGGCACAACATATTCCAGATTGACGCTGTTGACCTTACCCACGCGAATACCATTGAATTCCACCGGTGCCCCCGGCGTCAGGCCGCGAACCGATGAATCGAAATACAGCATGTATTTCTGGGTAATCCCGTGTGCCAGAATTTCCGCCTGCTTGCGGCTATCATTCAGTCGGAACACCGTATCGGACTTCGCCGTTTCGGAATCCAGGCTTTCTTCCGGCGTATAAAAATTGATCCCGCCGGCCAAAACCGACCGCACCGATTGCGCACGGACCGAAAAGCCCTCTGCATTCAGATCAAGACTGATGCCGCTTGAATTCCAGAACCGCGTATCGCGTTTGACCAGAACATCGAACGGTTTACGAATATAAATCGCGATCGACACCTTCTCGGCCGATGTATCCAGACTGGTATCAAGGACCTCGCCAACCTCGACCCCGCGCAGCAGAACCGGGGTTCCCGACGCGACCGAACCGAGTTCCTCTGCCATCAGGATAAAGCGTGTTCCATCCGTACCATCGGGCACATATTCCGGTTCTTCCGATCCGGTAAACTCGCGCGCTTCCTTGCCCGACTTATCGGGCACAACTTCGATATAGGCGCCTGAAACGATGGTTTGCAGGCCGGAAATACCCTGTGCGGAAACACGCGGGCGCACCACCCAGAATTTGGTGTTCTCAGTCAGATAGGTCTCGAAATCTGATGTCATGCGCAGGGTCAGTACTACATGGTCAAAATCCTTGCTCAGATTGATTTCGGTCACCTGCCCGACATCGACATCACGATACCGCACTGCGGTTTTGCCCGCGGTCAGTCCTTCGGCCGATTCAAATGTTACGGTGATTTCCGGTCCCTTGGCCGACGCTTCGCGCCATAACAGCCAGCCGCCAATGATCAACGCGACAATCGGCACGATCCAGATAACCGGCAGGTTCTGAAATGCCTTTTTCACCTCGGGCCTGCCCGGCTGCCCCTGATCGACATTCCGGCTGGTGTCGTCCGTCATGATGACATCCCCTGTTCCTTTTGCATTCCCGCCCGATCCCAGATCAGCCGTGGATCAAACGCCATCGCCGACAGCATGGTCAAAATAACCACGGCACAGAAGGCCACGGCACCAAATCCCGGTGCAACGGTTGCAATGTTACCCAATTTCACAAGTGCTGCCAGTATCGAAACCATGAACACATCAACCATCGACCATCGGCCGATCAGTTCCGTGATCCGGTACACAAGCGTCCGCTGCCGAAGCGGCCCGCTCAATCCCAACCCTGTTGCAACATAAACCCAGCTCAGCAGCACGATCTTAAGGATCGGCACCACAATGCTGGCCGTAAAAACAACAATCGCAATCGGCCATTCACCCGATTGCATCAAAACCGCCACCCCCGACAGGATTGTATCGGATTCCGCCCGTCCCAGATACGTGATCGTCATGATCGGGAAAATATTGGCCGGAATATAAAGCACCATCGCAGCCACCAGAAGTGCCCAGGCCCGCGACAGGCTCCCTGCCTTGCGGTGATGCAGATGCGTCCCGCATCGCGGGCATTTCCCGCCGGTTTTGTTTGCCGCACTATCGGTTACGACAAACGCGCATGTTTCACAGGTCATCCAGCCGGTTGCCTTTGCCTGCGCGACACCGGCACGCAGCTTTTCCAGATCCTCAAGCGTCGCATAACGCAAATTTTCCGGCGCCAGTCGCCGCCAGATGGTCCTTGGGTCCAGCGTCGTACTCATCAGCAATGTCGCCGGGATCAACA
>CAMPHD010000400.1 GCA_946885765.1 uncultured Thalassospira sp. | reverse complement strand
TCGGTGTAGCCGCCCGCGTAGCCTGCGGCTGTGCTAAAGACGCCGTCCCGTTTCCAGAAAAGACGCTCGGCCCCCCAGAAACAACCCATGCCAAATACAGCCGTTTCAAGGTTGTCCGGAAACGGACCGGTCATCGGGTTGCCTGTAACCACATGGCGGTCTGCGACCTGCAACCTTTCGGTGCGACCGGGCAGGGCCGTTTCGGCGGACGGGATCGTGACTTTTTCAGGGGCGGTCGAAGAGAACATGTCAAAACCTGACTTGTGTTGATGGACTGATCAGCAATTTAACCCAGATCGACACTTTGGCAATTGCCTTCACGGTAAATTGTCTTTGAACATTCTTTTGGCGGAAACCTTGCCGGGCGTAATAATCATGATTGTAAAAGCCATCACCCCTTGGATACCGCCGATTTGAGACGTTCGAGACATTTGAAATCGACCTTGTTAATGATTGGCGGCGGGATCAGCCTGTTTATCGGATGTGTGTTTCTGCCATTGCCTCCGCCATTTTTTGGAATGGTTTTCATTGCAATCGGCATACCGATGCTGGCGGCGGGATCAAAGCGTACCAGACGGTTCATCCAGTACCTGCGATGGCGATACTACCGGCATAACAGCAAGATTGAGGCGGTTATCGCACGCCTGCCGGGATTTCTTCGTCGACACGGTCGCAAAACGCGCCCGGATGCGCTTCATCGGCATCGTTCATTCGGGCAATGGTCGGGTAAATCATCGGGTATCGGCACATCTCCCGGAAACAAGTCCGGTTCATAAACGAACCGTTCGGGCAGGGATCAGGGCGTCATGTGCCGGATAAGGCAATCAATCCCCGCACGCTTCAGGCCGTTACAAGCAGACTGTGCCTCGGACTGGCTGGTATATTGACCAGTCATCAGACGGAAAAACAGGCCCTGACCTTCAATCGCAATGCTTTGGACCTCGTGACTGGCACCACGAAGAATACCGTCGCCCATGGTTTCGAATTTCAACCAGCGTGATTCTGCCATTTCTCGGGATCGATACGCTGCCAATTGCACCGTATAGTATGAATTCAGTACAGGGGCAGGTTGCATTGGTTCAGCCTTCTGGGCCGGGGCTGGCGGGGCTGATTTTGCTTCGGGTTCCGCCGATATTTCCGCTGGTGTGCTATTGGTCGTGACTGTTGACGACGCATCGACCATGGGGACTTCGATCAGGGTATTGTCGGGGGCCGCCGCTTCGTCGGCCAGCTCCAGCGTGCCACTTTCAACCGGGCGCGTTGTCGACAGCAGGGCGTTGTTTGACGCGCTTGGGGTGACGGCATCACCCTTGATCGTACCCGGTGTCGTTGCCAAAACCGTTGCTGTGGTCGTCACGACGGTTGCGGCTGCTGCCTTGGAGGCGGTCGAAGCAGCCGGGGCCGCTATTTGTTTTGCTGTGCGGTCAACAGATGTCAGGCGGGCGGTATTGCTGCTGACGTCCATCGGGATCACCGGGCGGATGGTTGTCGAATCTTCGGGCTGAACATCGACGGCGATGGTATTTTTGTAAAAATCGCGATTTCGTTGCACCGTCGGCGGGTCGGGAAGTTCCGGCCCTGGTGCAACAATTGCCGATGCAACGACGGCATCAATCTCGCGCGATCGGGCAAGGTCCGGATTGCTGGTATCCATTGCCCTGATACGCTTTTGCGCAAGGCTTGTGATCGCACCGCTTAGCAGGATGCCGTTACCGCAATTGATCGAGATCGAGGCATTCGGATCTGCTGCGGTCAGCCAAAGATAAAGTCGGCGTGCCTTGACGTGTTCGCCTGAAAGATCAAGCGCCATGGCATGGCGCAGGTCTTCGCCCGGATTGCCCTGAAGCGATATCGGTTCTGTCGGGGGGGCAGTTTGAGGTTGGTCCGGGATTGTCCCGACAGATGAATTGTCAAAGAAAAGACCGCAGGCGGCACTATCAATGCCTGTAATGCCTGTCGTCATCGTGGCGGCCGATTGACTGGCCGCATCACTGATCGTGATCTGTTTTGACGCATCGCCGCTGCCAAATAGCGACATCATGTCGTCAGATGAACATCCGGAAAGCAGGGGGACAAGCAATGCCATCGTCAGACAGCCGTATTTCCAGCGCGACGAAGTGGCAGATTTGGCGCTTTTACTGATCAATTGGCACCTGATTTCCCTTTGAGCCCCCGAAACGTCCCTTGCAGGACGTTACCAATTTTGCAATCGGGCGGAATGCTGTCAAGCAGTCAGAGAAAACGGATGGTTGATTTATCTTCCGTTTTTGCGGGAGGTACCTGTTGCAAAAGGTCAGGAATACCGGGCAGGGGTCAACGATTCATCAGTGGAATGATAATTCCGGCCAGAAGAACCAGCACCGTAATCGCAAGCACGATATTGATAATGCTTTTGCTTGCCTGATTGGCAAATTCCCGGCTGACATCAGGTTTTTTACCGCGCTTTCTGGTTGTTCCGCCACTTCCGGCAGCACTGTCTTCACGGGTCAGAATCTTGACGACCTGCTTTTTGTCGCGCTTTGTGGCGTCATCATATTTGCTTTCGACGACGCGGACTTCGGTATTGCTATTGTTGGCTAATGCATTCTTTGCCGAGTTGATAGCGCTTTGATAATCCGAAAGCGTTTCCATATCCATTTGTTGCCCGGTGCTGCGCACAACAACAACAGTATAGCTTTTACGCATCACAGCATCAGGCATAACCAAGTCCAGTTCCATGTATTACCCAAAGAGGGGTAATACATGGCGATAAATGCGCTTGTTGAAAATCTATCCTAACGGATAGTTTCTGAGGGTTTTTTGCAGTGCGAAACTATTGCGGGATTTTGGCGGCGAGTTCTTTGTACTCGTCGCAATCCATGCCGCAAACTTTTTCCAGACGGGCAAGGTTTTCGCGTGCCATATCCGGTTTTCCGGTCTGAAGGAAAAGTTCCCCCTGATATTCCAGCGCACCTTTGTGTTCCGGGTCAATCATCAATGCGCGTTCGTAGTTTTGGGCTGCACTGTCAAAGTCCCCGGATTTGCGCTGGCTATAAGCAAGATAGTTCAGAAGATCGGCATTCTTCGGATCATCTTCGAGCATGCCCTCAAGGCTTTCGATAGCCGCATCGTATTTGCCAGCATCAATCATTTCGACAACTTCCGAAACATCAGGTGTGTCGCTGCCCCAACTGCTGCCGCTGCCCATTGCGACAGCAGCGGAAGATACTGTGCCCAATGCAAGCGTCATCGCCAGCGATGCAACAAAATGACGGATTTTACCTTTGGAATTCATTGTCGCTACCTTTTTCAAGAAAACACATGCATCAGATACGTTGGAGACGCGGTTTCAGTTTTCGATTTAGCACAGCTTTGCAT
>CAMPHD010000399.1 GCA_946885765.1 uncultured Thalassospira sp. | reverse complement strand
CTTGGCGTTGATCACGACGTCTTTACGTCCGAAGCCGGACTGGTTGCCGCAGGCAAAGTGCAGGCCGCGTTCGAGCATCTGGAGAAAAAGGGCGACATTTATGTCGGCGTTCTGGAGCCGCCAAAAGGCAAAACGCCCGATGATTGGGAACCACGCCCACAGACCCTGTTCCGGGCTACTGAATTTGGCGACGATGTTGACCGGCCGCTGAAAAAGTCGGATGGCAGCTGGACCTATTTTGCGTCCGATATTGCCTATCACTTTGACAAATACGAACGTGGTTTCAACCACATGATCGATATTTTCGGTGCCGATCATGGCGGTTACGTCAAACGCATGAAGGCCGCGACCAAGGCGATCACGGGTGGCGAGGGTGACCTTGATGTCAAGCTGTGTCAGTTGGTCAGCCTGTTTGACAATGGCGAGCCGGTCAAAATGTCCAAACGTGCCGGGACGTTCGTAACTCTGCGCGATGTGGTTGAACGCGTTGGCAAGGATGTCGTGCGGTTCATCATGTTGACGCGCAAGAATGACGCGACGCTTGATTTTGACTTCGCCAAAGTGACCGAACAGTCCAAGGACAACCCGGTATTTTACGTTCAATATGCCCATGCCCGCGTCAATTCGGTATTCCGTCAGGCGCGGGAAGCGTTCCCTAATCAGGATTTCTCGGATCCGGCACTGATCGGGGCTGATCTGTCGGCTTTGGCGTCGGAAGACGAAAAGACGCTGGTGCGTCGAATGGCTGAATGGCCACGTATTGTTGAACAGGCCGCCGTTGCACATGAACCGCATCGGATTGCCTTCTTCTTGACCGAGATTGCCGCCGAATTCCATGCATTGTGGAACAAGGGGCGCGACAATACAGCGCTGCGCTTTATCGTTGCAGACGATCTGGCGGTGACGCAGGCGCGCCTTGCCATGATTCGTGCCGCAGCACTGGTTATTGCATCGGGTCTTGAAGTGCTGGGTGTCGCCCCGGTCGAGGAGATGTAATCACGATGAACGAAGAACAGGGTTTCGGCCTTCGTGCGGAGCAACGTCACCAGGAGGCAGGCAGGAAAGCCGCGGGTGGCGGCTTGGCGAAAGGGGTGGGAACCATTGTTCTTGGTCTTGTGATTGTCGGTGGTGGCCTGGGTGCGGCGGGTTACTGGTTCTATAATCAGGGGCAACCGGCACAAGAAGAAGGCAAGTTGCCGATCCTTTTGCCTGATCCGCTGCCGATCAAGTTGCGCCCGGATGATCCCGGCGGGATGGAAGTGCCGCACCGGGATACAACGATTTACGAACAGCTTGATAGTAGTCAGCCCGAGGATCAGGTGGTTCTGCAGGAACTGCCTGACATGCCAAAGGCACCCGATGTTATGCCATCCCTCGATAGCATGGAAGAACCAGCGGTGATCGAACAGACACCGGAGGCCGAGATTGTTGCAAATGGGGCGCCGAATGGTTCGGGCAAAGATGTAAGTGCGTCTGCGACAGCTCCCGCTGAAACAGTGATTGCCGCACCAAGCGATGCAGAAAAAGCAATCGCCACCGCCAAAGCCAAGGAGCAGGCTGCAACACCGGCTACAACCAGCACCAACGGCGTATCGGAACAGGATTTCCGCATTCAATTGGCATCGGTTCGCGATACATCAGGTGCTGAAGCGGAATGGAAAAGATTATCGTCGAAAAACAAGGACTTGCTTGGTAGTCTTCAGATGTATCTGAAACGTGCGGACCTTGGTGAAAAGGGCGTGTTTTACCGCCTGCAGGCCGGTCCGCTGCCAGATGCTGCTGCTGCTGAAACGCTTTGTGGCAACTTGAAACAACGCAATGTGGGGTGCCTGATTGTCCGGCCTTGAGGTAAGAAAACCGCGCGCCTGTATTCTTGGTGTTGAAGGTACAGAACTAAGTAACTGGGAGAAGGGCTTTTTTCGTGAAGCTGATCCCTATGGCTTTATCCTTTTTGCGCGCAATGTCACGGACCACAACCAGATCAAGGCGTTGAACAATCAACTGCGCGAGGTTGTCGGCAATATCAATGTGCCGATTTTTGTCGATCAGGAAGGCGGGCGTGTCATGCGCCTCAAGCCGCCGCAATGGCGCAAAATTCCCGCAGCCGGTGTATTTGGCCAATTGTTTGAAACGGCACCGGAAGATGCCCGAGAAGCCGCCTATATCAATGCGCGTTTGATGGCTGTCGATCTGCGTGATGCCGGGTTTAATATCACCTGTGCACCGGTGCTTGATATCCGTTTTCCTGGCATGAGTGACGTGGTTGGTGATCGTTCCTATGGGGCGAAGGTCGAGCAGATTGTGCCGCTGGCAAGCGCGGTTGCAGCCGGATTGCTTGACGGTGGGATCGCGCCGGTCATCAAACATATTCCAGGTCATGGGCGTGCGTCGGTCGACAGCCACAAGGATTTGCCGATCGTTATCGCATCGCGTGAAGAACTGAGCGGCCTTGATTTCGAACCATTCCGTCAGATGAAGGATGTGGTGGCGGCGATGTCGGCCCATTTGCTCTTTACCGCAATTGATGATCAGCGCCCGGGAACCGTATCTGCCAAGGTGATTTCGGAAATCGTGCGTGGCGATATTGGGTTTGCCAACCTTCTGATCAGCGATGATCTATCGATGGAAGCCCTTGGGGGCTCGATTGCCAGCCGGACCCATGAATGCCTTGCCGCCGGATGCGATATCGCGCTTCATTGCAATGGCAAGCGCACGGAAATGGAAGAAGTTGTATCCATGGCCCCGAAACTTGCTGGTGAGGCTCTGACACGTTCGCAATCGCTGAGCAATCAGATTGCCGGTTTTAACATTACACAGCCGTCCTCGGCGCAGATTGCCGATTGGCAGGCCCGATTGGGTGAATTGCTGTCACCGGTCTGGTCGGCAGAGGTTTAAGGGCAGAGGAAGCTCAATACGTGAACGACATTATCGAGATTATCATTTCCGCGTCCACGTGGGTTTTGCCGGTATTGCTGGCTGTGACATTACACGAGGCGGCACACGGTTTTGCCGCAAAACTTTTTGGCGATGATACCGCACAGCGCGCCGGGCGGTTAAGCCTTAACCCGATCCGTCATATTGATCCGGTTGGGACTATATTGATCCCCGGTTTGCTATTGCTGACCGGCGCGCCGTTCCTGTTTGGCTATGCCAAGCCGGTGCCGGTGGCGTTCCATCGCTTGCATCCGCAACGTCTTGGTGTGATCGGGGTGGCGATTGCTGGGCCGGCAACCAATGTTCTGCTGGCGATAGCATCGATCCTGTTGCTGGTCGGGTTGCCGTCGTTTTCACCTGCGGTCAATGACTGGCTGGCGACCACATTGCAGCAGTCGATCTGGCTGAACTGCATATTGGCGGTGTTTAACAT
>CAMPHD010000398.1 GCA_946885765.1 uncultured Thalassospira sp. | reverse complement strand
GGACCTTTTGGGGGGGTGCCCCTATATGGATAGCGATCCGGTCGGGCAGATCGAACGCCTGTTTGAAATGGCGCGCGATTACGATGTCGATCTGGATTTCCATCTGGATTTCGACCTCGACCCGACATGGCGACATCTGGATGAAGTCGCGCGTCAGACGATTGCCTTTGGCTGGCAAGGGCGTGTGATGATTGGTCATGTGACCAAATTGTCCGTCCTGCCAAAGGATCAATTGGCTAATACAACGGCCCTGATGCGGCAGGCCGGGATCGGGTTGACGGTTTTGCCATCGACTGACCTTTTTCTGACCGGGCGTAATTGCGAACATTCGGTCCCGCGTGGCGTCGCCCCGGCGCACAGTCTGGCGTATGCGGGTGTGTGCTGTACCATCGCAACCAACAATGTCCTGAACCCGTTCACGCCGTTCGGGGATTGCTCGTTATCACGGATGGCAAATCTTTATGCCAATGTCTGCCAGCTGAGCACGACCGAGGAACTTGAAATGTGCTTTGCGATGGTTGCCGATAGCCCGGCAAAGCTTCTGGGGCGGTCAACCGAAATCATGATTGGCGGGGCTGCGACCTTTATTGCATTGCCTGCTCAAAGCCGCGCACAAGTGGTTTCCGAAATCAGTCGCCCGGTCTGGGGCATGAAGGATGGACGGGTAACGTTCGAACATCCTGCACCGAAATTACTGTACCCATAAAGGTGCAGTAATCAGGCGTCTGAAAGAGTGAAAATTGCGCGCATGCCGCCTGCGGCAAGGAAGGTTGTGTCGCAATGCCAGTTGCAGCGTTCGCAAATCCGCCGCACCAGATGCAGGCCGATGCCTTCGCCCTGATCTCGGGCATACTCCCCGGCACAGGTCATCAGGTTGTTTTCGACAATCAGTCTGTTGGCTTCAAGTCGAACCGTAACCTGCCCCTTCGGGGTGTGTTCAAACGCGTTGCGGATCAGGTTTGATACGACAATCATCAGGGCGGCAGGCGATGCTTTGATATCGCCGCTGTCATCGTCGGTACTGAATTCGCATGTCAGGTTCTTGCCGTCCGTCAGATAGGCAAGATCAACGATGGCCTCGCGCACGAAAGCCGGATAGTCGATCTTTTCGTGTATGCCGTTTGGCGTTGCCTCGCGCCCGAGCCAAAGCAGGGTTTCAATCAGTTGCTGCATATTGCGGTTGGCGCGTTTGATGCGCGCGGCCAGCCGAACCTGAATTTCATTTAACGGTGTTTTATCGAGCAATTCGACATTGCCGCTGACGATTGTGACGGGGGTTCGCAATTCATGGCTGGCCTGACGCAGGAATTCGCGTTCACGTGTCACGAACTTGTCGACCCTTACCAAGGACTGGTGCAGTTCCTTGGCAACGTCGTTCAGTTCTGTAAAGCCGAAATCGGGCACCGGTTGATCAAGATTCTCGGTCGACAGGGTTTTCGCCCAGCTTTGCAGATTTTCCGATGGCTGCGTCATGCGTTTGCCGATCAACCAAAGCACATAGGCAAATATCGCAACAACGCCAAGCGCAAACGGGATGGAAAGAAGGGCCAGTTTATGCAGGCGTGCAAAATAGACGCTGTCCTCATCACCCGCGTGATAGGTCTGTAGCAGCATGATCTGCGTGCCATCGGCAAGTATATGGGGAAACACCAGAAAGACAGGATTATCCGGGTCTTTTTGCGCAGCATATTTATCGGTGTTCAGATAATAAAGCTCGCCCGGATCGATATCATGGGGTTTGTAGCGGTTGCGCAGAAGCTCCGGCAATTCGTTGTAGTCTGTAAAGGTCTGAATGTTAAAGCCATTGGGAAGTGGGGCGGTTGGGTCATTGCTGCGCATTTCATCATATTGTTCCGCGATGGTCTGCAACTGGAAACTCGCAACCATCCACTTGCCATACAGCATGTAGAGATTAACAACGCCGGTATAGATCACCAGCGTAATGACAAGTGCCAGCAAAACGTAATTCCGCACAAAGCGGGAAAAGGTTTTCTGGATTGGTGCGCAGGAATGCATGTCTTTTACTCGCGAAGGGCCACGCCCTGGCCGGCAACTGTATGTATCAGGCTTTGATCGAATGGTTTGTCGATGCGCATCCGCAATTTGTAAAGATGCGTTTTAAGCGCATTGGTATCTGGCGGGTCGCCCTGCCACAATGCCATCGACAGTCGTGATCGTGTCACAACATGAGGGCTGTTCTGGGCAAGGACTTCCAGAATGGTCCAGCTTGTCGGGGAAAGACTGATCGCCTGACCGGATCGCGCGACATGTCTGTTTTCAAAATCAACGATCAGATCGCCAAGTGAAAACCGTCGAATTTCGCCACTGCGGCGGCGCGACAGAACTCTTGTGCGCATCAGAAGTTCTTCAAGCGCAAAGGGTTTTACCAGATAATCATCCGCCCCGGCACTGAAACCTTCAAGCTTGTCTGCCAGTGTGTCACGTGCCGTCAGCATCAGGATCGGCGTATCGATCCCTTCACTGCGAAGCGCGTTGCAGATGCTTAGGCCATCGCGAAATGGCAGCATGATATCAAGTAATATAACATCATATTCGCCGGTAAGGGCACGGTGAAAACCCGTTTCCCCGTCAAAGGCGTGATCGCATTCGATGCCTTCTATCGTCAGGTAATCGCTTATTGTTCCGGCAATATCCATATTGTCCTCGATCAGAAGGACCATGATGTTGGCGGTTGATTTCATAAATGCGCGGTTCCGGTTGCTGCGTTTTTTGCCAGATGCTGAAGATACCCAGATTGCCCTAAAAGCGTTCGCAGGTCAGCTTGCTTCGAAAAGCTGGTTGGCGAACAGTTTCAGATCATCAGGGGTATCGATATCGAATTCTGCATTTGGTATGGCAATCGCACTGATATTGTAACTGCTGTTATTAAGCACCTGTTGTGCGCCGCGCGCGCCACCCATCATGGCAAGTTCCGGAAAATATTCGGCCGGAAACAGGGCAGGAACGCCGTTCAGATCCTTATAGCGCGATGCAATAATGTGACTTCCGTCAAAGGCATTGAGAAGTTTCTGATAGTCGCTGCCGGTCAATCCGACCTGATCACCAATGGCGATCAGAACACCGTCCTAAGTTCCTGCCGAGCAAATTCCGTCAATCCCGGCTGCAATCGATGATCCCATGCCGGATTGCCAGTTATTGTTGGCAATGGTTTTCGCACGATTGCCGATCACCGAAAGGATTTCGTCGCGAAAGGCACCCAGCACGATATAAAGGTCATCTTCGAAAATCGGACAGAGCTGATCAATTGCATGATCAAGCATCGGCTTGCCATCAATATCGGCAAGCTGTTTGCGTCCGCCAAATCGCGTGCTTTCACCTGCGGCAAGGATGAGGCCGGCGATTTTCATC
>CAMPHD010000397.1 GCA_946885765.1 uncultured Thalassospira sp. | reverse complement strand
GATGACTTGATATCCGGGGCCTGCAATTTGCGCGGGGCATTTGCGCCCTGTTCCGCACGTGCTGCGGCCTTTTCGGCGTCACTCATTTCCGGGGCGACCGGGGCATCAGGTGTCGCGGCATTGCTGGCATTGCTACCCGCACCACTTTCCCCGGTATTTTCCCCTGCATTTTCACCCGCGGTCGACGCATCACCGTTTTCCGCAGCGTCACCTGTACCCTCGCCTTCGAGGGCGGCACTGCGTTCGGCAATCAGATCACCCACCGGATCATCCGTTGCCGGGGCTGCCGGGGCAGACGGTGCCGAGGGCGAAGATTCGGAACCCGGCAGATCACCGGTTGCGTCCGAACTCCCTGCATCGGGCGTTTCAGTTGTCGATGTCAGGCTTTCGGGCAAAGTTGCCAGAATTTCAGCCTGTCCGGCCGGTTTTTCGTTCGCGGCCATCTGTTCGTCAGGGTCCATAAACAACCCTGCGCCGACCAGCATGCCGACAAAGAACAAGACCAGACCGAGCATGCCGGCACCGGTTGCGAGACCCAGTAAGGTTTTGCGATCCATTTCTGCTATCCGCCCATATTGTGTCTGCCTATGACGTCCACCATCCTCACCATGTCCGCTCCGGCCATAGATAAATGCCGGTAACGGCGCATCCTTTTGCGGTTCCGCGTCCGGTTCTGCCCGCAATTCGGGACGTTTATGTTCGTCTTCGCCAGCCATTTTTCTGCCGGTCCTTTACGACTGATTGTCTGTAATGCCGAGTGCCCCCGCCGCGCGTCGCGGGGTTGCCTGATTCTTTTAGGATAAAGGCGGTTTATAAAACGCTAAAGCGTGCAAGGAACGTTTTGGGACGTTTTGCGGCGTTCAGGTACGTTGCAAGAACGTGCTGACATGAAACTTTGACGATTTTCCGACACCCCGAACAGGCAGACGATCAGGCGCGGACAAAAAAAGGGAGGCTGGTATATAGCCCGGAATTGTCCCGCACAATTTCCGGATACCAGCCCCCTCGAGTGAGAGAGATCGACCTTCGGGGAGAGAGAGTCCCGAAGAACAGTGGTCATCAGGTACGCCATGTGAGCCTGATGACCCGTCGCAAACGACGTTGTCGTCTGCATTTGACAAACACAGTCATAGAGCATCAAAAAATTAATTGCAAACGATTATCACACACATTCGCATATTTTTTTGTGTTTTTTCAACAACCCCTGAAATTCATCGGGATTTTTATGCCCGTATAGCCCCCCGATACCTATATATAAAATATTGTATACCGCGAAAAACATGGTCCAGACGGCAATAGACCTATTGTGTTTGGCTCTAAGCTCTGTTTGGATCAGTGCAATTACCCCTTAAGAGGTAGTCCGGGGAACGAAGCACCAAAAGAACCATAAAAACTGGCTCTGGAGTGTAGTGAATGACGGGAGACAAAGCCGCAAAGACGGCTATTGCAGGGGGTGCCACGGGCCTCCTGACGTTACGGCGCATATTGCTTGTAACAGGTTTGCTTTTATCGGGTGCAGTCACATGGATGTTGCTGTGGACCGGTGATACCTATCGGAACTTTGCCGTTGATACGCTGAACAATTCAGTCGGCGGCACGGTCAATTTTTTTGTCCGCTCACGCGTGGCACAGGATTACGGCGACAGGGTCACGCCGATTGTTAATGAATGGTCGCGCCTTGGCAGTCTGGTCAAAAGTTATCAGGATAACGATCAGGCCCGCATGAAGGCGGAGCTTAACATCCTTTCCAATGCCAGCCAGGTCGTTCAGGGCGAACTGGTTCTGGTCGAAACCATCGCCTATGACACCGATTTCAACCAGCTTGCGACCTCGGATGCCAATCTGGGGGCCAGTGTGACCGATGATCCGGCGGTCATGGATTACCTTAAAACACGCGACAAGGCCGATGCCCGCAAACCGGTGACCTATATGTGGGCAACGCCAACCGGCAAACCGGTTTTCAGCACCATTGTTCCGGTTGGCGGTTTTCGTGCCGTCGGCTTTATGGAAGTGATCACCGATCCGCTGCCGACCCTGGCCGGGATCGGCAAGGTTCTGGGCGGCAATTTCCGCATTCTTGGCAGCGACGGCAATGTGCTGTTTGAAAGCCTTGAAGACGGGGAAGCCCGCGAAGGCGGCGAAGCACTGGCCCAAACAGCCGATAGCGATGCCCCTGCTGCCACACCGGCAGAGGCAAAACCGGCCGAAGCATCGGGTGGCACCCATCGTGCCACCGTCGATATTTCGGTTGGAAACGGTCGGGGTGGTGTCTGGGCGACCGCCACGTTTGACCGCGACATTACCGACTTCTATTCCCAGACCGACGATCTTCGGACGCTGTCGATCGAAATTCTGGTGGCCGTCCTTCTGGTCGGCTGGATCGCGGGCTGGATATTGCTTCGGACCACGGTATTTCGCAATCTGCGCGCCTTTGCCGGGGCGATGACATCAATCTCGAACGGGGACACCAATGTACGTCTGCCCCGCGTCGGGTCCGATGAAATCGGTGAAATGCGCAAGGCACTCGTTGGCCTGCGTGAAGCCGTGCGTCAGGCGATGATCCTGCAAAACATGGTCGAAAACACCCCGACCATGACAGCGCTGATCACGCCTGAAGGCGAACTGACATATCTTAATGCCAGTGCGCAAACCTATGTCGGTGGTGATGCCAAATCGGTTTCGGGCGATTTCCTGAAAGTCGGTGCGGAATTCCAGAAACGCCTTTCCAATCCGGCCAACCTGCCCTTTACCGAGGTGGTCAGAACCGAACGCGATCACCTTGAACTGCTGGCAGCCCCGGTGCGCGACAAGGACAATGTCCTTCTGGGCACCATGCTGGCCTGGAATGTGGTGACCGAACGCGAAGAAAGCCGCATCGCGGTCACCGAAATGATGGCCGAGGTCGCCCGGGTTGCGCAATCGGTCACCGAACAGTCCGAAGGGCTTCTTGGCCTTGCCCGTGACCTGACCAGCCAGTCGGAAAATACGGTTGATCAGTCGGGCAGCGCGCTTGACGTCTCGCGCGAGGCGGCAAGCAACACCCAGAACGTCGCCACCGCGGTCGAGGAACTTTCATCCTCCATCGCCGAAATCAACCGTCAGGCATCTGACGCCGCAGACGTGACCAACCGGGCACGCTCCGAGGCAGAGGAAAGCCAGCGCAATATCGTCTCGCTTGAAAAGGCAAGTTCGGAAATCGGATCGATCATTGATCTGATCAACGATATCGCGCATCGCACCAAACTTCTGTCGCTTAATGCGACCATCGAAGCCGAACGTGCGGGCGAGCTGGGGCGTGGCTTTGCCGTTGTCGCAAACGAGGTCAAATCGCTTGCCGATCAGACCGCGAGTGCAACCGGCCAGATCGGCGA
>CAMPHD010000396.1 GCA_946885765.1 uncultured Thalassospira sp. | reverse complement strand
AAATTCTGCTGCGCCGCAAATTGCGCCAGCGTTTCGGCGGCAGGATCAAGGCGATGGTCTCGGGTGGCGGGCCGCTGAACTACGAACTGGGTGTATTGTTCGTCTCGTGCGGCATTCGCATCTTGCAGGGATATGGTCAAACCGAATTCGCCCCGGTTGTATCGTGTAACCGTGCCGAAAACAACAAACTGCGTTCTGTCGGCCCGCCGATGGTTGGGGCCGAGGCCAAAATCGCCGATGACGGTGAAATCCTGCTGCGCGGCGAAAGCATGATGAAGGGTTACTGGAACCTGCCGGAAGTGACCGCAGCCACCATCATCAATGGCTGGCTGCATACGGGCGATATCGGCAAGTTCGACGAGGAAGGCAGCCTTGTCATCACGGACCGTAAAAAGGATATCATTGTCAATTCCGGGGGCGACAATATCTCGCCCCAACGGATCGAGGGCCTTCTGACACTCGAAACCGAGATTTCCCAGGCTATGATTTACGGCGATGACAAACCCTATCTGGTTGCTGTTCTGTGGCCGGACGAAGATTTCATGCGCGAATTTGCCAAGGAAAACGGGATTGAAAACAATATCGATATCCTTGGCCAGAACGAGGAATTCCGTAAAAAAATTCGTACGGCTGTAGATCATGTCAACGGACGCCTTTCGACAATTGAAAAAGTCCGAAGCTTTACCTTCGCCGAAAGCCCGTTCTCGATTGAAAACGAGATGCTGACACCATCAATGAAAATCCGCCGCCACAAGATCAAGGCGGCCTATGGTCAGGCGCTTGATACCCTGTATCAGCGCAAACGCGGCGGTCAATAAGCCGGGCCGATGGTAAACCATCTGGCAGAAAAACCGACATTAACCCTGATCCGGGGCCTTCCCGGATCAGGCAAATCCACCCTTGCCGCAACGATTTGCGAAAAGACCGGCACCATCCATCTCGAAGCAGATCAGTTCATGATCGACCACAATGGCGATTACCGGTTTGATGGCCGCAAACTGCGTGACGTCCATGCACGCTGCGAAACCGAATGCGACGGTCATCTGTCCGCCGGACAAGGCGTTGTTGTTTCCAACACATTCAGTGAAATATGGGAAATGCAGGCCTATCTCGACATGGCAGAACGCCACCATGCCGCATTGCAAATCATTGAGTGCCACGGACAATTTCGCAATGTCCACGGCGTCCCCGACGACAAAATCGACGCCATGCGCAAACGTTGGCAACAGCTTCCCGAACGTTATCGCTAAGCCGTTCAGTTCACTGTTGAAAAGACCTTTTTTAACACATCCGTGGTCCAGCGCGCCGGGTCGTTGCGGATATCGGCTTCCTGTTTGGCGATGTAATAAAACAGGCCATCCATCGCCTTGTTGGTGGCATGATCGGAAAGTGATGCCTTGATATCGGGCACCATCGGCAATGTGTCGTACTGCCCCATCATCTGATCATAAAGCTGCAACGCGCCGGTTTCGGCCAATGCTTCGCCAATCACTGGTCGCAATCTGTTTTCAATATCCCCGCCCGATACACGACGCAGATATTTTGTCGCGGCATCTTCCGGCCCATCCAGAATACCCTTGGCATCTTCGAGCGTCATGCGACTGACAGCATCGGCAAGAATACCGCCGGCATCCTGCATCGTCTGTTCGGCGGCACGGTTCATCCGCAGCTCAATTTCCTCACCATAACTGCCAAGCCCCGCCGCACTTAGCAACGATTGCGCGTGTTTGACACTATCAGGCAGCGGAATATGCGCCACCGGATCGGCATTGAAACCGTCAGTCACGCCAAGATCGGTGGTGACAACCTCCACACCTTTATCAAGTGCCTGTCGCAGGGCATTGGAAACCGTTTCATCCGAAAGCCCTGCCATCGCCGCAGAATTACCGCCCGAATTGGTACTGCCGGTACTGCCCGAATTCCCGGTCACGCTTCCAAGCGCCTCTTTCGCCTTGTCAAAAAAGGACTGTGCGGATGCATTGGTTCCGGCACCGGCCAGCAGAGCCAGAAATGATGCCGATACGATCAGACGTGTAAATGGTTTGGATTTCAGTGGCGGCACGTTCATGGTTGTCCCCTTGTTTGGATATTTTCCTTATCCTGCAAGCAGATCATGGCCATGAAAAGACAAAACCCCGATCAATGACCGGGGTTTTGTAACATTTCAAATGCGCGATGATTGATCAGTCGACCAATTCGATCTTCTTGCCATTCAGCCGCAACTGACCGCCTTCGGCAGAAACCGGGATGGTGTCGCCGTCCTTGACCGTACCTTCAAGTATCTGCATCGCCAGCGGGTTTTGCAGATAGCGTTGGACGACCCGTTTAAGCGGACGCGCACCATAAACTGGATCATATCCCTTGTCGGCCAGCCAGCTTTTGGCAAACTCGTCGAGTTGCAGGGTGATTTTCCGGTCAAACAGCAGCTTTTCAAGGCGACCCAACTGGATATCGACAATCGTATCCATCTGTGCACGTTTCAGGCGATGGAACAGAAGGACTTCGTCCAGCCGGTTGAGGAATTCCGGACGGAACGATGCCCGCACGACTTCCATGACCTGGCCGCGTAATTCACTGCTGTCATGACCTTCTTCCTGATTGGCCAGAATATCGGCCCCAAGGTTAGATGTCAGAATAATCAGTGTATTGCGGAAGTCGACCGTCCGCCCGTGCCCGTCGGTCAGACGACCTTCGTCAAGGACCTGCAACAGAACGTTGAACACATCAGGGTGGGCTTTTTCGACCTCGTCAAACAGAACCACCTGATAGGGACGACGACGCACCGCCTCCGTCAGCGAACCGCCTTCCTCGTAGCCGACATAGCCCGGAGGCGCACCGATCAAACGCGCGACCGCATGCTTTTCCATGAATTCCGACATATCAATGCGGACCATGGCCTGTTCGTCATCAAACAGGAATTGCGCAAGCGCCTTGGTCAATTCGGTTTTACCCACACCGGTCGGGCCAAGGAACAGGAACGACCCCATCGGCCGGTTCGGGTCCTGCAACCCGGCACGTGCACGCCGTACCGCGTTTGAAATCGACCGCACCGCTTCATCCTGACCGACGACGCGTTTGCGCAGGATGTCTTCCATCCCCAGCAGCTTTTCACGTTCGCCTTCCAGCATCTTGTCGACCGGAATACCCGTCCAGCGCGACACGACCGAAGCAATGTGCTTTTCAGTCACCGCTTCTTCTTTCATGCCATCGGCCTGATCGTCTTCAGCCTTTTCAAGCAACCTTTCCAGTGCAGGGATTTCTTCGTATTGAAGCTGCCCTGCACGGTCGAGCCGCCCGTCACGCATCGCGCGTTCAAGTTCGCCGCGTGCCTGATCAAGCTGTTCCTTGAGACGCTGTATGGACGACAGCTTGTCCTTTTCC
>CAMPHD010000395.1 GCA_946885765.1 uncultured Thalassospira sp. | reverse complement strand
TTCCTCATGTTCTGACGCCGGTGTTGACCGTCGCGCAGAAGGAGGTTGTCGCCCTTTAATGGGCGGTGCTCGAAATGGAAGACCGTTATCGCGCCATGAGCCAGGTCGGTGTGCGTAACATCGCGGGCTATAACAAACGCATCAAGGAAGCAGCCGCCAAAGGCGAACAACTAACGCGCCGCGTTCAGACCGGCTTTGATCCCGAAACCGGCAAGCCGATCTTTGAAGACCAGGAACTGCCGATGGAGCCGCTGCCGTTTATCGTGGTCATTGTCGACGAAATGGCCGATCTGATGCTGGTGGCTGGCAAGGATGTCGAGGCATCAATCCAGCGTCTGGCACAGATGGCACGTGCGGCTGGCCTGCATCTGATCATGGCGACCCAGCGTCCATCGGTTGACGTGATCACCGGTACGATCAAGGCAAACTTCCCGACGCGTATTTCCTATTCCGTTACCTCGAAAATCGATTCCCGGACCATTCTTGGCGAAATGGGTGCCGAGCAGCTTCTGGGTCAGGGGGATATGCTTTATATGGGCCAAGGGGGTCGTTTACAGCGTGTCCATGGTCCATTTGTATCGGACGAGGAAGTCGAAAGCATCGTCGCCCACCTGCGCGATCAGGGGGACCCGGCCTATCTTGAAACCGTTACCGAAGAGCCGGAAGAAGACCCGGTCGCGGCCTATATGGCCGGTGGCGGCGGTTCAGACGGCGGTGGGAACGGATCGGATGATGACCTTTACAATCAGGCTGTCGGCATTGTCCTGCGCGAGAAAAAAGCATCAACCAGCTTCATCCAGCGCAAATTGTCGATCGGCTATAACCGTGCTGCCCGTATCATCGAACAAATGGAAGAAAACGGGATTGTTTCATCAGCCAACCATGTCGGCAAGCGTGAGGTCTTGATGGAAAATATGGACGGATCGCCTTACGAATACTGAGACACAACAAAATCATTTCAAAAAGCCCTGCCCTACAAGGCAGGGTTTTTCATTTCTGCGATGATGCAAAAATGCGATCAGTTTATCGCGTTATAGCAATATACACCGGGCTTCTCCCGCCCATATCGTGACCGCGGAAACGTCTGGGAGGAAAAAATGATCGAATTTTTGATCGCAATTGCCGTTACGGCGATTGCAGCAACCCTAATTGTCAAAAAATACCAGCCACATACCGTTCTGCTTCTGGCAGGCTTGGCATTGTTTGTGGCCACAGCTGTCTTTTTCCCTGCGCAGGATGTGGTCTTTCGCAAATCCGATCCGACCGGCTGGATCGGATTTGACATCTTTGAACATATTCACGGCATCATGTCCTATCGCCTTGCCGGACTTGGCCTGATCATCATGGCAGCAGGCGGCTTTGCCAAATATATGGACCATATCGGTGCAACCAACGCGATGGTGAATATCTGCACCCGCCCGCTTGCACTGATCGGGGCACCTTATCTGGTGTTGGCACTGGGATATGCCGTTGGGCAGGTGCTGAACATCTTCATTCCGAGTGCCGCGGGCCTTGCGATGCTGCTTCTGGTTACGCTTTATCCGATGCTTGTCCGTCTTGGCGTCAGCAAGGCAGCCGCAGCAGCGATGATCGGAACGACTTCGGTTCTTGATCTTGGACCTGCATCAGGCACCGCGAACCTTGCAGCCAATACTGCCAATATTGATGTCGCCCTGTTCTTTGCCCAATATCAGATTCCGCTTGCGGCCTTTATCATTCCGACGATCTGCATTCTGACGTATTTCAGTGCAAAATATTTCGACGGGCGTGATGGCCATGCCGTTGTCGCAGGCGGCGTTGATGTTGGCGTCGGAGAGATCGAAGGTGATGGCACGGCCAAACCTGCACCGGGTTTCTATGCCCTGTTGCCGATCCTGCCGCTTACCCTGATCCTGATTTTCAGCAAGCTGTTCATCGATCACATCGAAATCGGTGTTGTTACCGCAATGCTGATTGGCACCCTGATTGGCCTGTTCCTTGAAATGATCCGCAACCGTCATGACATGCGCGAGGTGTTCAAGGGATTTATGGTGTTCTTCAAGGGTATGGGCACCATGTTTTCCGGGATCATTTCGCTTATTATCTGTGCCGAATTCTTTGCCGGCGGACTTAAGGCAATCGGTGCAATTGATTTCATGATCGCAACAGCAGAAGGTGCCGGATTTGGTATCGTTGGCATGATGTTTGTCGCCTGCATTCTGGTGGCAGTAACCGCTGTCATGACCGGGTCAGGCAATGCCGCGTTCTTCTCCTTTGCCAATCTGGCACCCCAGATCACGGCAAACAGCACAGCAGGTGCCGTATCATTGCTTCTGCCGTTGCAGTTTACTGCCGGTATTGCGCGGTCGTTGTCACCGGTTTCGGGTGTCATCATTGCGGTGGCCGAAGTCGCGGGATGTTCACCGATCGATATCGTCAAACGAACGGCCATCCCGCTGATCGGCGCATTGATCGTTATGTTCACCTATAATGTGCTGTTCCTGTCCGCGGCCTGATCAATCTTTGCCAATGCCCCTTATAACGCCATGAAGACGAGCAAACCGATATGACTGACAAAACGCTGCCCGCAACCACCCGTGAACTTTTCACCAAAACGGCAACATGGCAGTCGTGGCTTGTCGTCGAAGGGGCATTGGTAGAAGCCCAGGGCAAACTGGGCATGATCCCGGCTGCCGCCAGCAATGAAATCCGGCGCCATCTTTCGATTGATGCCTTTGATCTTGAAGCATTGAAAAGTGACATTGAAAAAAGCATGTCACCCGTCATGGCAACCGTTCGTGCGCTTGCGGCGAAATGCGATGACCATGCCGGGGGCTATGTCCATTGGGGCGCAACCACCCAGAACATCATCATCACAGGCAAGGTCCTGCAACTGCGCAAAGCCCATGCCCTGATACTGTCAAGACTGGCAAACAGTATTGAGATACTGAGCACAATTTGCCGTGAAACGGCGGAATGGCCGACCGTTTCGCGCACCAACCGCCGACAAGCATTGCCAATTACCTTTGGCTACAAGGTCGCTGGCTGGGTTGATGAATTCCAACGTTGTGCGGAGCGCCTCAAAGAGGTTGAGAAACGAGCCTTTACCCTGACATTTGGCGGGGCAAGTGGCGCGATGCACAGCTATGGCAAAGAGGGATATGTGCTGGCGAAGGAAATGGGCGAGTTGCTGGGGCTTACGGTATCGAACGTCCATTCGCGTGCCGCAAATGACGGTCTTGGCGAATACATCACGGTACTTGGCCTGTTTGCCGTTGCCTGCGAACGCATGGGAACCGAACTTTATACATTAATGTCGAACGAGTTCGATGAAGTGCGCGAATTGCAAAATGCCGACATTGTCGGCAGCAGCACCATGCCCCACAAAACCAACCCGAAATATGTCG
>CAMPHD010000394.1 GCA_946885765.1 uncultured Thalassospira sp. | reverse complement strand
GTTTTTCGCGATCTGCTGGAGGCGATTGTGGTCGGCTTTGCCCTGGGATCAGTCTTGTTTATCCAGCGCATGTCGAAAACAACGGCGATTGCCACCCATACGCCGTTTGTAACCGAAGACCGGGCAGACGGTGCGAATGGCGGGGCCGGGGCATCCGACATTTCATCGACGACCGACCCCGAGATCATGATTTACCGGATTTCGGGTGTGTTCTTTTTCGGGGCAGCGGCATCAATCGGGGCGGTTCTGGACCGGATCGGCGATACGCACCGGGCGCTGATCATTGATTTTGCCGCCGTGCCGTTTCTCGATTCAACAGCAGCCAACACCATCGCCAGTCTGGCGATGAAAACGCGCGGGCGCGGGGTCGAGGTAATCCTGACCGGAACGTCGCATGATTTGCGGCGGGAATTATTCGCCCATGGCATCAAGCCGCCGATGGTTCATTATGAACCCGATATTGAAACGGCAGTCGGGCGGGTGCGCGCGCATCGGGCAGATTCTGCGCCTGCCGTTACGGCATCATAGATCGCAGTCGGATTTTGCCCGGATCGGGACCGCGCGCAGATTGCCAGAATGCCCCAAACCCTTGTCAGGCATTGGCAAAATCGGGTTTTGGGTTTATTTGGTGTTGCCATACCAAATTAAAACGAAAGGCACGGCCATGTCGCAGGACACCGGACTTGTCGTCGATATCAATGACGGCGGCATCGCGACCATCACCATTTCACAGCCGGAGCGTAAAAACGCGCTGACCAAGCCGATGTGGGGTGAACTGGCCCGAATTGCCGACGATCTTGGCGGGGACAATAACCTGCGCTGTGTCGTGATCCGGGGCGGTAGCGGTGCCGGGTTCGGGGCCGGGGCCGATATCCATGAATTCGTCCGCGAACGCGACGGGTTTGAAAAGGCGCGTGATTACGGAATGCTCCATGCCGAGGCCTTGCAGGCACTTCGGGTTTGCCTGCATCCGGTCATTGCCGCGATTGACGGACCATGCATCGGGGCATCGTTTGTGTTGGCCGCTGCCTGCGATTTGCGGATTGCCGCCGATAACGCCAAATTCGCCGTGCCGCCGATGAAGCTTGGCGCGACGCTGGGCTACCCGGAATTGCAGATCATGCTTGATCTTCTGGGCGAGGCGGTTTTGTTTGAAATCCTGCTTGAAGGGCAGGTGTTTGATGTGAAACGTGCCCGCGAAATCGGTTTTGTCGCTCGCAATGTACCGCTTGACACGTTCGAGGCGGAAATCAATGCGTCCGCTGCCCGCATTGCCGGGGGCGCACCGATCACGCAACGCCTGCACAAGAAAATGATCAACCGCCTGAAAGAAGGCGGTGCCATCGGTGCCAAGGAATTTGACGAAGGATACCGCGCCTTTGACAGTGCGGATTTCAAGGAAGGCTACACCGCCTTTCTCGAAAAGCGCAAAGCGGTGTTTGAGGGTAAGTAACCGTCAAATTCAGATCGGCAAATCCGGGGTTAGCGGCACATCGGTGATGCCGTAATCAAGGCCCATCTTGTGCAGTTCGCTGGTGATTTGCGATCTGTGATGGGTTTGATGGTTGAAAAGTTGCATCAGGAAAAGCTGGCGCGGCAATTTGCGGACCACACCATCCAGCCCCATCAATTCACGAATGTCATCCTGCCAGCCATGGTCGCGGGCATCGATGAATTCGGCTATTGCGGCGTCGGTTTCATTGCGCAGTTTTACGAGCGTTTCAAAATCGTCGGCCATGATGGTGCGCGCGTTAAACGGTTCGGCCTGCCCTGTTTTCAGAATGCCCAGAATGCGCAGATCGATATAAAGCAGATGGTTTAACGTCGCGTGGATCGATCCGAAAAACATGCCACGGTCGCGGCGGCGTTCCTCGTCACCGATCTGGTCGCAAAGATCGTACAGAACGCCATTTTGCCAGATGTTGTAACGGGCCATCGCACGGCCGTAATCGTTGAAATTCATCTTTGCCATTTTGGCGGGGCTCCTGTTCGGCGTTAATCGGTCTGCACTTAATCTGCGGCAACGGCGACTGTGTCGTCGGTTTGGGCTGGCGGGGCAGGCTGTTCGATCTGCTTTGCCTCGGCCACGAAATGGACCATGACATTGGCGAAAATGCCAAAGGCCAGCATCGATGCGGTCACAGGCAGAAGGCTGCCATCATGAACCTGTCCGATGATGGTGCCTGCCAATGCGCCGGTGGCAAACTGGATCGTGCCCATCAAGGCGGTGGCCGTCCCGCCGATATGCGGGAAATACTGCATGAAGCATGCCGTGGCATTGGGCGCTGTCAGGCCGATTGTACCGACCGCAATCATCACCAGCGGCACCACGGCATAAAGCGACGGTTCAAAAAAATTCACCGCAATGAACAGGCCGATGACAGCCGCAAGCTGAAGCCCGGTGCCAATCGCCAGAATCTGATGACATTCCATGCGTTTAAGCATCGGATTGTTCAGCCGGTTGCAGATGACAATCACGATGACATTCGCTCCGAACAGATAAGGGAACTGGCTGGGCGAGACGCCGAAATAATCGATATACATGAACGGGCTGTCGGTCAGGAAACTGAACATCACAGCACTGGCACCCGTGTGGGCCAGCATGAAACCAACCGCCTTGCGCGTGCGCATGACTTCGAGATAAGTCCACCAGACACGGCGTGCCGGACCGGCATAACGCGGGCGTAGTTTAGTGGTTTCGGGCAATTTGAACCAGACAACCACCAGCATGAAGCTGCCGTAAATCACGAGCAGAACAAAAATCGCCTGCCAGTGGAAATAAACCAGAAGGACCGATCCGACCGTCGGGGCCACCAGCGGCGCAATCATCATGATCACCGCAATCAGCGCAAACATGCGGGCGGCTTCCTTGCCGTCAAACAGGTCGCGAACTGATGCACCGACGATGACAAGCGCAAAACCGCCGCCAATCGCCTGGATAAAGCGCATGACATTAAGCGAGAAAGAACTGTCGACAAAAATGATGATCGCACTGGTGATGATGTAAATCACCAGCCCGACAAGGGCGACCGGACGGCGACCGACGCGATCCGAAAGCGGCCCGCCGATCAACTGCCCCAAGGCAAAACCGATCAGAAAGGTGCTGATCGAAACTTCGACATTGTGGGTCGGCGCACCAAAATCGGCTGCCATCGCCGGAATGGCGGGCAGGTAGGTATCAATCGCAAAGGGCGCGGTCGCGATCAGGGCGGCAAGCAGGATCGCAAGGCGTTGCGTATTGATCGGGGTGCTGGCATCGATATTCGCCATGACTTCCGTATCCGTTTCTTATGGTGGCAGGTGGGGCGTGATCCGTCCGGTTACCAGTGCCGGTGTTTAACGGGACTTCCGGCCATCAGCCGCAATACCGGAAAAAAGGGGCATATTCACCGGCATCCCTATAC
>CAMPHD010000393.1 GCA_946885765.1 uncultured Thalassospira sp. | reverse complement strand
CGTTTCGGAAGAGATGCCGATATTGCCTTTAACCTGCCATTTTGTGGTCAAAGGCTGTGCCGGTGTGTCCCGCTTTTTGTGCAACGAGGACAATCTCATGATCAATATTCTGACATCCGGGTTGATGGCTTTGATCGGATTGGCGCTTGGTGCTGGTGGCGTCTGGCTGATTTTGCTGGGCGGTAGCTGGTATTATGCGCTTGCCGGACTGGCATTTCTGATTGCCGCAGCCTTGTCGTTTGCAAAGCGACCCGTCGTTTTGCCGTTTTACGCCCTTTTCATGCTCGCAAGCCTTGGCTGGGCTGTTTGGGAAGTCGGGTTTGACTGGTGGCAGTTGGGGCCACGCGGCGGTTTGACGGTCCTGATCGGTGTATGGCTGGCATTGCCCGTCTATCGCAAGACGCTTTCGGTCGGGCAACCGGTGCCGGAAGTCAAACCGGCCCGATCATTCATGCTGGAAGGCTGTGTCGTTCTGGCAACTGTTGTTGCCGTCTATTCCATGATGAATAATCCCAACGCGATCGAAGGCCAGCTTAATAGCACCCCGGTCGTCAGCAACCCGGATTTGGGTGGGGATGTTCCGGCTGGTGACTGGCATCAATATGGACGCACGCCGTATGGGCAGCGTTATTCGCCACTTGATCAAATCAATGCCGATAACGTTGCGACCCTTGAACAGGCCTGGGTCTTTCAGACCGGTGATGTCAGGCGGTCCGAAGACGTTCCTGAAACCACCTATCAGGTGACGCCGCTTAAGATCAACGACACGCTTTATCTGTGCACACCGCATAGCTGGGCGATGGCAATCGATGCCAAAACCGGGCAGGAAAAATGGCGGTTTGATCCCGAAGTTCCCGATAACCCCGACCGACAGCATCAGACTTGCCGGGGGGTGACGTTCTATCAGGATACCGAGATGGCAGCCGACGCACGGTGTGCCGCACGGGTATATCTGCCGACGTCGGATGCGCGCCTGATTGCCCTTGATGCCAATAGTGGCGAGATTTGCGCTGACTTTGGTGATCAGGGAACAGTCCATCTGGAAGACGGTATGCCCTATAACCCGGCCGGATATTATTATTCGACCTCGCCGCCGGTTATTGCCGATGGCAAGATCATTATTGGCGGGGCGGTGAATGACAATTATTCGACCAAATCGCAGTCGGGTGTCATTCGTGCCTATGACGTCAATAGCGGTGAATTGGTCTGGAACTGGGATTCCGGTAATCCGGAACAGACCGAACCGATCCCCGAAGGCCAGACCTATACCGCGAATTCCCCCAATAGCTGGTCGGTATCGAGTGCCGATGAAAACCTTGGCATGATCTATGTGCCGCTTGGCAACAGGGTACCTGATCAATTGGGGATGGGGCGCAGTGAGGAAGTTGAAACCTATTCTTCGTCCATCGTCGCACTTAGCCTTGAGACCGGGCAGGTCGAATGGGTGCGCCAGACCGTACATCATGACCTTTGGGATATGGATGTTCCAGCCCAGCCCGCGTTGCTTGATATCACCACATCCGATGGCGAAAATGTTCCGGCACTTGTCGGGCCGACCAAGCAGGGGGACATCTATGTGCTTGATCGCCGGACGGGCGAGCCGATTATCCCGGTGAAGGAAGTTCCGGCACCTGGTGGTGCAATCCCGGAAGATTTTACATCCCCGACACAACCGGTATCGGATCTGACCTTCATGCCCGAACCTCTGACGGAAAAGGACATGTGGGGCATTACGCTGTTTGATCAACTGGCATGCCGTATCCAGTTCCATCAGTTGAAATATGAAGGCCGTTACACCCCGCCATCCTTGCAGGGGACTCTGGTTTATCCCGGCAATTTCGGGACATTCAACTGGGGCAGTGTGGCAATTGATCCCGAAAAGCAGATCATGTTCGGCATGCCGACATATCTTGCCTTCACATCGCAACTGATCCCGCGTGACGAAGTGCCGCCGCGTGGCACCGAGAAAGCCAGTGAAATGGGGATCAACCGCAATGAAGGTGCGCCTTATGCCATCAGTATGGGACCGTTCCTTTCACCGGTTGGTGTACCGTGTCAGGCTCCGCCATGGGGTTATGTTGCGGGCGCGGATCTTCGTACCGGCGAGATTGTTTACAAGCACAAAAACGGTACAGTAGAGGACATGACGCCGTTGCCGTTGCCATTCAAGCTTGGCGTGCCGGGCATCGGTGGCCCGATCATCACCAAGGGTGGTGTGGCGTTCCTTGGTGCTGCGGTTGATAACTATTTCCGTGCTTATGACGTTATGACCGGCAAACAGCTTTGGGAAACCCGACTGCCTGCTGGCGGGCAGTCAACACCGATGACCTACACCACGGATGACGGCACACAGTATGTGCTGATCGTGGCGGGTGGTCACGGGTCCATCGGAACCAAAGCCGGTGATTATGTGATCGGCTACAAGCTGCCTGATTGACGTCTGGAAACACAATAAACGCCCGGGATTTTCCGGGCGTTTATTGTTTCAGTCTGGACAAAGGGGACTATCCTGGTGTCGATGTCGCAATTGTCCATCCAAACACCATATTTCGTCGGCGGCAGGCGCAGGTTTTGAATATGACATTTCTGAGAAACTTTGTCCTTCTGTGAGCAGCCGGATTGACAGCCATTTCCATCTAGCCAATAAAACTTCCATCCCCTCCAAGCTTTCCCGTCTTATTGGAACACCTCCGAGTGTACCGGTTATTGTGGATGTATCGTGACGATCTGGCCCAACTTGATGCGGGTATGGTTCTGTATGATGCGTTTTATCGCTGGACGCGTGACGCGGTAGACGAGAGTCATGATCGGCCATCCGCAATTGGGCAGGGGTAAGGTTATGTCCGAAACTGTTGTGAAAAAAACGGAAGAAAATCCGGTCACCAACCTTGGCGATGCCGCCAGGGTTTGGGCCAAGGTCGGTTTTCTTTCATTCGGCGGGCCTGCGGCCCAGATCGCTCTGATGCATCGTGAAATCGTCGAAGAACGGAAGTGGTTAAGTGAGAGGCAATATCTGAACGCGCTAAGCTTCTGCATGCTGCTGCCCGGTCCCGAAGCCATGCAGCTTGCTACTTATGTCGGCTGGCGAATGCACGGTACTTCTGGCGGGTTACTGGCCGGTCTTTTGTTCTTGTTGCCCGGTGCCATTGTTACCCTGATGCTGGCGATGTTTTATGTGGCCTTTGGTAACGTGCCGATGGTGAATGCGCTTTTCCTTGGTATCAAGGCTGCTGTGGTTGTCATCGTGCTTGAAGCCTTGTTGCGGGTTTCAAAGCGGGCCTTGAAACACTGGGAACACTGGATTGTTGCCGCGCTGGCATTTGTTGCGATTTTCTTTTTCGCCGTACCTTTTCCCGTTTTGATCGGCATGGCCGCCCTTTGGGGATTTATGCGAAGCAACGCTACTGACGCGGCGT
>CAMPHD010000392.1 GCA_946885765.1 uncultured Thalassospira sp. | reverse complement strand
ATCATATACTGATCGGACGCGGCCATGCTGTTACCGGTTTGCTGGGCCGCGATCAGCTTTTCTTCCAGCGCGGCAAGCTTGTCGGCATAGGCACCTTTTCGATCGGAATAGTCCGGATCAAAAGCACTGAACTGCTGCTCTATCAAAGAATTGAAATCTGTCACGCGGGCCCCCTGTCATCGGTGTGTTCGACGACTTAAAACAGGTGATGCCCGAAATGGGAAGTGAAACAGAAAGGAAATTCAGTCCTGAGCCAACCAGCTTCGGATCACGCGCAGGGCCTGATCGGGATCAGTATCAACAATCCGGTTTGCCACATTGGCCTTCCGACGGTCAATTCGACCTTCAATGCCGGCAACCGAAAAACTTCCGTCTTCTGCATCATGGTCGCCCCCATCTGAGTGCCGCCGACGATCCGGCAATGATCCCGGTTCATAACGCGGGATCGGAGCCAACGGTTTCGGCCCGGACATATACCCCGGATCAGAAGAAGCCTGTCCGGATGATGCAGGTTTGTTTGCCATGCCGAAATTGTCTCTCCGATCCGTTCTTGCTGGCAAGAGGAATCACAGTTGGTGTCTTTGCCGTCATATGACCGACAAAGCGTTCAAAACGAAATTCATTACCAAAAACTTATATGGCGATAACAAGCACATCAGATTGTGTTATACTTTAGTCTCAGTCAACATTAGCCCGCACAAAAGCCGATTCCTGTCCAAATGGTCGGGAAACCCGCACGGATCGTCGAAGAAGGTGTTGGCTTAAGTTGAACAAGACCCGGTTTATCGCGCTATTCTAAGAGGTTCGAACAAAAATTCGGCGGACCGGTATGTTGTTTACAGATACAAAAAGATGCACATAGGAAAATTGTCCGTCTGTACGTTGTAAACAACGAACAGCTGGCGCATCTTTAGAAGATCAGGGGAAAGTCGGCTTTCAGAACTTTACCCGACATTGGATTTAGGATATTCACCACCTAAGAGTAGGGGTATCGATACCTTTCGATAAGCATAAGAAATTCAGGGGAAGCCTGACGTGTACAGGGTAGTGGGTTGTTTTACATCGCTGGTATTATTGCTGGCCGTGGCTTTGACTGCGGCTCGAAATGATGCGCATGCGGCTGAATTTGGTGAAGCACCGATGCTTGCCGACATGGTGGCAAATGGAAAACTGCCACCCGCCGGGGAACGTCTCCCGCGCACCCCGATGATTGTTACCCCCAATGACAAGCTTGGCCAATATGGCGGCACATGGCTGATGGCCCAGAATGCCGAACGTGATCACGCCCTTCTGATCAGAACCATCGGGTATGAACCGCTTCTGCGCTGGACGCCGCAATGGACGGACACAGTCCCCAATGTTGCCCTTTCCATGCAAGCCAATACCGACGCGACGGAATTCGTGTTCCGGCTGCGCCCGGAAATGCGATGGTCGGATGGTGCCCCGTTTACAGCCAACGACATCGCTTTCTGGTACGAAGATATCCTGCGTAATCCCGCATTCGAAAATGCGATTCCCGAATGGCTGACCGCTGGTGGCAATCCGGTTCATGTCGAAAAAATCGACGAAACCACCGTCTCCTTCCGTTTTGACACGCCCTATGGCCTCTTTCCGACCTTCCTTGCCCGCCCCGAAGGCGTTGAGCCGGTAAGCTACCCGGCACATTTCCTCAAACCCTTGCTGCCAAAATACAACAAGGATGCGGATGCAAAAGCCCAGGAGCTTGGCTTCAAAGGATGGAAGGATCGTTTTCTGTCGGTATTCGGCACACCGGGCACCATCGACGATCCCGGCCGATGGTTGACCCCGAATGTTCCGACCCTGAACGCATGGATGTTGACCGGCGTTTACGGCAAGGACGATCCCCTGGTTGCCGTTCGAAATCCTTTTTACTGGAAAATCGATCCGGGCGGGCGGCAGCTCCCCTATATCGATCAGGTATCCTTTGATCTCGTCAATAGCAAAGACGAAGCCGGTGATGCAGCGATTGCCGGCAAGGTTAACATGCAGGAACGCCATATTGGCCGTCGCGCGGACGAAATTCTTGCTGCGAATGACAATCTGCAATCCTTTACCCTGATTGAAAGCGACATGAATATTCTGACCCTGTCGCTTAATCTGAATGACAGGGACCCGGTGCTGCGCGACATATTCCAGAACAAGGAATTCCGTGTCGCTCTGTCACATGCCATTGACCGCGACAGCATCATCGGCAGGTTCGTTCCGGGCGCATTGCCCCATCAGGCGGCCCCACGCCCCGAAAGCCCGCTTTACCACACAGTTCTGGCTCGCCAGTTCATCACTTACGATCCGGTGCTTGCGGCAAGTCATCTGGCGAACGCCGGACTGACACGCAAAGACGACGAAGGCTTCCTTCTGCGCCCGGATGGCAAGCGCCTGTCCTTCACCATCGATACCGAAGGCGCATCCCGCTTCGAGATGCTTTCCGCCGTTGTTGATTACTGGCGCGATATCGGCCTTGATGTGACGCCCCGCGATCTGTCACGCGATGTCTTTGTACACCTGCGCGAAAATAACAATCATCACGCCAGCGCATGGGGAGGTGATGGTGGCCTTGATGCCATGGTGATCCCGATCAACTATCTGCCGGTATCAAGCGAATCATCGTGGTACGCAACCCGCTGGGCCGAATGGTACACCAACCCGTCAAATCCCGATGCGATCGAGCCCCCCGCCGAGGTAATCCGTCAACTGGCACTCTATAACCAGTTGAAAGCAACGGCAGATGCAGAAAAACAGAATAAACTTATGCGCGATATTCTCGACATCAGCGCAAATCAGTTTTACGTTATGGGAATTGCCTTGCCGCCCAATCGCAAAGGGCTCGTGGCAAAGAACTTCAAGAATGTTCCCAAGGTCATCCCTGCGGCTTGGAGCTATGCCACACCGGCACCGACCAATCCGTCCCAGTATTATCTTGAGAGCCAATAACAGAATTAACCGGCAATCAGGCTGGGCCAGGGTTTCGAGGTTGGCGTGAAGAAGCTTTTTGACCGCCTGTTTGGCAGTCTGGTTTTCAAGATCGGGATCGCAATTGTTATTGTCGAAACCATCCTGCTTGGCCTCTTTGGCGGTTATTATGTTCAGTATTTCGGGGCAGAAATTGATCGGCGGATTGCCGAGCAGATAAGCGCTCCCGGCCGCCTGATTCAGGATGAACAGCTCAAGATTTCCGTTATCAGCGACCCCAAGCAGCTTGAACTTCTTCTGGGTCCGCACCTCCGCGAAGCCATGGCAATCGGTTTTGACGGCACGATCTATCATGCGATGGATCCGATGCTGATCGGATCCGATATTGATTCCGTTCCCGATTTTCCGAAAGAACGGCTTTCTGCCAATCTGCGCAGTCAGGTGCTGTTCACCACCGAGGGCGCGGATGGCCGCAATATGGTCAGCATCACACCGCTGTTCAGCCTGAATGC
>CAMPHD010000391.1 GCA_946885765.1 uncultured Thalassospira sp. | reverse complement strand
CTGTTGGCTATTTCAGTGATGGCCAGCTTGCCGTTTACCGTGATCAGGTGGAACCGCTTCTGCGGGCCGGCCTTTAAAGCATTCCGTAATAACTAAAAAAAACGCGGCCAACTACGGGCCGCGTTTTTGTTTGTCAGAACGTGGCAGCAGGTTATCCGCGTGCCAGAAGATCAATCAAGCTGGATGTATCCCAGCGATTGCCGCCGCGTTCCTGTACCTGGGCATAGAACTGGTCAACAAGTGCGGTCACCGGAAGGCGGGCACCATTACGCTTGGATTCTTCAAGGCAGATGCCAAGATCCTTGCGCATCCAGTCAACCGCAAATCCGAAATCAAACTTGTTTTCGACCATGGTTTTGCCGCGATTTTCCATTTGCCAGCTACCAGCAGCCCCCTTGGAAATCACATCAAGGACCTTTGCCATATCAAGTCCGGCCTTGCGACCGAAATTAACACCTTCTGAAAGACCCTGAACCAGACCGGCAATGCAAATCTGATTGACCATCTTGGTCAGTTGGCCGGAGCCGCTTTCGCCCATCAATTGACAGGATCGGGCAATGGCATCGATTACGGGGGCTGCGCGATCAAATGACTCCTGATCACCACCGCACATGACGGTAAGAACGCCGTTTTCGGCCCCAGCCTGTCCGCCGGAAACCGGTGCATCGATAAAGGAAACACCGGCCTCTTTGGCCGCAGTATAAAGTTCGCGCGCAACATCGGCCGAGGCGGTCGTATTGTCGATCATAACAACGCCCTTTGCCGTACCGGCAAGTGCCCCGGTATCGCCAAGAACAACACTGCGCAAGTCGTCGTCATTGCCAACACAGATGAAAACAAATTCTGCACCCTTGGCGGCTTCGGCCGGGGTGGGGGCAGATTTTCCGCCATATTCATCCGCCCATTTATCTGCCTTTGCGGCGGTGCGGTTGAAAACGGTAACGTCGTGACCTGCCTTTTGCAGGTGGCCGGCCATGGGATATCCCATGACTCCCAGCCCGATAAATGCACATTTTGCCATTTCGTGCCTCCATTGAATTGGTGTTGCCAGTAAAGGAGGCCACTCTTCGAATGTCAATGCAGCGGAATGTCATGGAGACAATGTTTCCACGATCCGGAATACATCCAAACCGAAACGGTCAGTCGTCAAGTGAGAGTTCTTCGTCGACGGTATGAATAACCCTGCGATCATAAGTCAGAAGTTCGTTGCGTTTTCCCGGATATTCGAACTGTGAAAGATAGTACCGGATCGCATTCACACGGGCACGTTTCTTGTCATCGGATTTGACAATGATCCATGGACTGTCGGCAGTCGAGGTATGGAAGAACATTTCTGTCTTGGCTTCGGTATAAGCATCCCAAAGATTCTGGGATGCCAGATCGACAGGGCTCAGTTTCCACTGTTTAAGCGGGTCTTGTTTGCGCTGATCAAACCGGCGGGCCTGTTCTTTTTTGCTGACCGAGAAATAGAATTTGGTCATGCGGATGTCGGAGCGGATCAGCATTCGCTCAAAGGCCGGAACCGATTGTAGGAACTCGCTGACCTCGAACATGTTGCAGAAACCCATAACCCGTTCAACCATGGCGCGGTTGTACCATGATCGGTCAAACAGGACGATTTCCCCGCCGGACGGCAGATGTTCGACATAACGCTGGAAATACCATTGGGTCACTTCCCGGTCGTTCGGTTTACCCAGTGCGACGACACGTGCACCGCGCGGATTAAGATGTTCGGTAAACCGTTTAATCGTGCCGCCCTTGCCGGCGGCATCGCGACCCTCGAAAATGATCAGGGATTTGATGTTTTCGGATTTGATCCAGTTTTGCAGTTTGAGAAGTTCGATATGCAGGGGGACAATCAGTTCAAGATACTGTTTGCCGTGCATCTTTTCTGCCTGGGCACCGGGATCAAGGTCAACATCCGGAGGAAGATCCTCACCGGAAGGTGCCGTTTCAGCATCACTGCGTTTGCCCGACGGAAGGTTATCAAGGCGATCCATCGTCATGTTTTTGGCATCCAGCAGGAAGCGGTCGGGTGCCTCGCTATCAAGACTTGAAAAATCGGGATTCTGTTTTGAGGCCTTGCGGCTGCGCGCAGTGTGTTTTACCGCCTTGCGGATCGTATTGTCGCTGCTTCCTGTCTTCTTTGTCGGGGTGCCTTGCTTTTTCGCGGCCATTCTGCTGATGCCTTTGCAACCTTAATGGAAAATTACAGTGGCATAAATGCGCCATGATCGAAAGGGGGCGCAAGGAGGTATGTCAAATCCGTGGGGGCGGATCGGTTTTTCGATCATGGCGTAGTCGGCGGTCTCGTTTGATTAGATCGGATAGGATTTCCGATATTCGGCGTCGGCATCGCTGCGTGACAGGCCGATATCGGCAAGCTGGCTGTCACTCAGCCGCATAAGGGCACGTCGTTGCGATCGCTTGGCCATGATATCTGCAAAAATGTTCAATGCCGTGTCTATTCCCTGCTGCAGGTTTCCGGCAAATTGCAGAAGGCCACTGGCGTGGCTGTGTACACGGTTCTGGCCAGAAGTCGTCTGGCAAATTGAATGTGCCATGGTCGGTCTCCTGAATTGAGTTCCTCTAATGAGGGTGTCGATTGCTGAAGACCATATTCACGCCAAACGTCTTGCGTGACAAACGAGTATTTCTGGGGTTAACTATTAGCTGTCCTAATGGCATGTTGGTTTGAGGAAAAAATGCGTTTACCCCCGTTACAGTCTCTGCGTGCGTTTGATGCGGCTGCCCGGCATCTTAATTTTACCCGTGCGGCCGAGGAGCTTTTCGTGACCCAGGGGGCTATCAGCCAGCAGATACGCCAGCTTGAGGAATATCTGGGTTTTCGACTGTTCTTTCGGTTGCCGCGGCGATTGCAATTGACTGATGAAGGCGACCGTCTGGCGCGGGCAACTTATGAAGGCTTTTCACGCATCGCTGGCGAAATCGAAAGTCTCCGGGCGGTAGAGGAGGCCGGGGTCGTTACGGTCAGCGTCCTGCAATCCTTTGCCGTTAAATGGCTGGTGCCGCGTTTGGGGCATTTTCGCGAAGCACATCCCGATATCGATGTGCGCATTCACGCTGATGACCGTTTGGTTGATTTCCGTAACGAAGGCATTGATCTGGCGGTACGCTTCGGGCGGGGGCGCTATCCCAATCTTTATGCCGAACTGTTGATGCGCGACGAGGTATTCCCGGTATGCAGCCCTGACTATCTCGCATCCAGCCCGCCATTGAACAGACCGGCTGATATTGCAGGGCATCAGCTGCTGCATGATGCAACCTCGCACATAGAACAGCCACGTGCGGCGGATTGGCAGTTCTGGCTGGAAGGGGTTGGGGTCAAGGGGATTGATCTGCGCCGCGGGCTACGCTTTAATTCCGGCGATATGGTTATTCAGGCAGCTTTGATGGGGCATGGTGTCGGTATGGCACGCACC
>CAMPHD010000390.1 GCA_946885765.1 uncultured Thalassospira sp. | reverse complement strand
GTGTGCGCCGTATGGGTGCTGCATCGCTTGATCTGGCCTATGTCGCCGCCGGTCTTTTTGATGGTTAATGGGAATCGCACCTTAACGCGTGGGATATCGCCGCAGGCCTTCTGATGATCACCGAAGCAGGCGGCTATGTCCGCGATGCCAAGGGTGGCACCAACATGCTTGGCACCGGCAGCGTCGTTGCCGCCAACGACTATATCCAGCCCGTGCTGGCCAAGACGCTTAAAAAGGCCATTACCGAATAAGTACCGGCTTTTGTTACCGTTTTTTAAAAGGGCATCCCTGCTTTGGCGCGGATGCCCTTTTTGCGTCCGGGGTCGCGGGCCGGGTCAAAGCGGTTGTTCATCATCAAGCTCTAAGCTATGGTACTTGCCGTCTGTTCAAACAGATATCGGGCCAAACCGATATTCGGGCGAACAGGCCGGGGGGCACAATGAACGAAAACAATGTGCCAAAAGATCGACACAAAACTGTGCGTTATAAAACAACGTGTTCAAACACAGGGTAACAAGGGGCCTGCGATTTGATGATGGGGTATTCCAAGATTTCGGTGCTGGCATTCATGGCCGCACTGGGCGGTAATGTGGTTGTCGGTGGCGGTGCATCCGCACAGCAATACACCCCCGTATCCGTTGACGACAGCGTACAGGTAAACTGGGACGTTGCCGACGGAACTGGTGGACAACCAACCGTGCCGAATTATCTTTCACCCTCGGTTTCGCGCGACCATATTTCGATCGCTGGCAACGATCTGGTCTATCCGGAAACCCGCCCGCATTCGCAGTTTCTTGCTGCGGATCGCTTTGCGCAGGATGTTGACGGCGCGACATATGGTGACGGATTTGAAACCGTTGTCATCGACGGTTCCGGCAGCAACGATATCCCGCCCCAGTCTCAGTTCTATGGCGTCCCCGGTGTTGCGACCAGCCCGTCCCATGATGATGGCGCAAATCAGGTAATCACCCTTAACCGACCGGAACCCACCGCCGCCCCGCGCGCCAAACCGGCCACTCCGGCCGCCACAAAGGCAGCCAGCGGCGGCGCACCGGTACCGCTAAGCAAACCGACCCCGGCACCAACACCAGCCCCGGCTGCCGAAATGGCCGAGGCACCAAAGGCCGAACCGGCCCCGAAAGTCGAAACAAAACCGGCCGAGATCGAACCGCCCAAAGCCCCGCCGCTTCCGGCCGAGGACACCAAACCGGCACCGCCGCCGCCCGCACCTGAGCCGGTTGTACCGGACAAATCAAACGTGCCAGAGGCACCAAGCCCGGCACCTGATACCACAACCTCCCCGCAGGAAATGCTGGAACAGCGCTCAGACAATGAACCGTCCACGCCTCCTGCACCAGCCCCTGCACCTGTTGCATCAGCACCAAGCACACCCGCGCCCGCGCCGAAACCGGCTGCTGAAACCGCTTCTGTGCCGCCTGCAGCCAAGGACCCGGTTGCGTCCGCACCGTCTGGTGCCGGTGAATACAGCCTTGCCTTCGGTTCCGGCAGTTTCGAGCTGAACAATGCCGCACGCAGCCAGCTTGACAGCATCGTCAGCAGCATGGGCAGTGATGAAAACATGCGTATCCAGCTTCAGGCCTATGCCGAAGGTGATTCCAACAACGCCAGCAAAGCACGCCGACTGTCGCTTTCGCGCGCCCTGCAGGTCCGTTCCTATCTGATCGACAAAGGTGTGCGGTCCACGCGCATTGATGTTCGTGCGCTGGGCGCCAATGTGCCGTCCGGTCCGGCGGATCGTGTCGATATCAAAACCGTTCAACGCTAGGATTGATCCGTCATGAGCAATAATTCGGCCAACGACATGGCAACCCTTCCTGTCGTGACCAAACCGGGAAGCTACCTGACGCGGATGGGGATTTTCATCGCCATTATTGCCGCCGTCGGTGCATTGCTGTTTCCGACACTGTCCGATGCGTTCATGGCCAACGCGGTTCTGAACGGTTTGATCCTTGGCGTATTTGTCGTCGGGGTAATCTATACCTTCCGCATGGTCGCAAGCCTGTCTTCCGAAGTCACCTGGATCGAGGATTTCCGCCGCAACCGTCCCGGCCTGACATCGCAGGTTCCGCCGAAACTGTTGCTGCCGATGGCACGCATGATGGCCGAACAGCGCCGCGACCGTCCGCAACTCTCGACCATGGCGACCCGCACCATCCTAGACTCGATCCGTTCGCGTCTGGATGAAAGCCGCGAACTGTCGCGCTACGTCGTTGGCCTTCTCGTGTTCCTTGGTCTGCTCGGTACCTTCTGGGGCCTGCTTCAGACCGTCAACTCGGTCGCCAATGTCATCGGCGACGTCAATGTCGGATCGGGCCAGAATATCGATCTGTGGTTCAACGAACTGAAAGAAGGCCTTGCCGAACCGCTTGGCGGCATGGGAACGGCGTTTTCATCCTCGCTGTTCGGTCTTGCCGGTTCGCTCGCCCTTGGTCTGATCGACATGCAGGCAGGTCAGGCACAGAACCGCTTCTTTAACGAGCTTGAAGAATGGCTTTCGGGCTTTACCCGCCTGTCGTCTGGCGGTCCGGTTTCGGATGGTGAACAATCGGTTCCGGCCTATCTTTCGGCCCTGATCGAACAGATGGCGGATAATATGGAAGGATTGCAAAACTCGATCCAGCGGTCCGAAAGCTCACAGATCAAATCACATAACACCCTGATCGATCTGGCCGACAAACTCTCGACCCTGACCGATCAGATGAAGGCCGAACAGCAATTGATGGTCAAGCTGGCGGAAAATCAGATGCATCTGAAACCGGTTCTTGATCAGCTTTCCGATTCGATGAAAATCGGCAGCTTCGGCATTGACGACAATACGCGGGCCCATATCCGCTCGCTCGACAACACCCTTGCCCGCGTTGGCGAGGAACTGACAATGGGCCGTCAGCAATCGACCCAGGAAATCAGAAGCGAGATCAAGCTTCTGGCCCGCACCATCGCTGCGATCGCCGAGGAGGGCTGATCGCATGATGGGGCTGTCACGCCGCCGCAACCGCGATACCAACACGTGGCCGGGCTTTGTCGATGCCCTGGCGACGCTGTTGATGGTGATCATCTTTCTTTTGATGATTTTCGTCGTTGCGCAGGTTTATCTGGGGGCGGCCCTTTCGGGACGTGACCAGGCATTGAACGACCTCACTGCGCAGGTGAACGAACTGACAAATCTTTTGTCGCTCGAACGCACCAACAATCAGCGCATGGAACTCGAACTGACACAGCTCACGACCGAGCTTTCCAACACCAGCGACCAGCGTGATGATTTGCGTGATCGCGCAGCCGCCCTCGCAAGCCAGCTTTCAGCCGCCGAATTGTCCGCAGACGAGATGGAAAAGAAACTTCTCGCTGCCCTCGCCAATCTTGAGGAAAAAGAGGCCGAGCTTAGCACTGCACGCGAAAAGGCCGACGAACAGCTTGCCGATCAGGAAACCCG
>CAMPHD010000389.1 GCA_946885765.1 uncultured Thalassospira sp. | reverse complement strand
TGTTATGACCGCTCAGAAGTTCGTAATAGATCGAACCAAGAACCGGAACATCCCTGACCGCCTCTGCACCCGGCAAGGTAATCGGCTGGAACCGCGCGTCATGATCAAGTGACGGCGTCTTGCCGCCTTGCGCAAACAGCGCAATGCCGACAAGTGCCGTCAGACCCGACATCAGGATATTGATCGCCATACCCGATACGACCTGATTGCCCTTATGCGTGATGCAGGCAAAACCATGCAGCAGCGAAAGACAGATCGTGGTTCCGATTGCCGCCAGCAACCCGATCCAGGGATTTCCGACATAGTAGGCAACAGCCGCCGCCGAAAACGCCCCACCCAGCATCATGCCTTCAAGTGCCAGGTTGATCGTGCCGGACCGTTCCGAAAACATCCCGGCCAGTGCGGCAAGAATAAGCGGGGTCGATGTCCGAAGCGTCGCATCCAGAAGCAGGATAACCAGTTCAAAATTATCCATTATGCGGCCTCCTGCGCACGGCGGCGCAAATGCCACGCTGTATAAATCCGGGTCACACGCGGACGGAACATATGTTCCATCGCACCGGTAAACAGGATCACAAGCCCCTGAATAACCACGACCATATCGTTCGAAATCGTCGGAATTTCAAAACTTAGCTCCGCCCCGCCCTGATACAGCATGCCAAACAGCAACGCAGCCAGGAAAATACCAAACGGGTGATTGCGCCCCATCAGGGCAACCGCGATCCCGACAAAGCCGTAACCAGCCGTAAAATCAATCAGCAACCGATGCTGAACACCCATCACTTCGTTAAGCGCCATGAAGGCCGAAAGTGCGCCTGAAATCATCATCGCCATGATGATATAACGCCCCGGCTCGATCCCGGCATAGGTTGCGGCAACCGCATTGGCACCAACCGTGCGGATCGCATAACCCCATCTTGTATGCCAGATGAACAGCCAGACCAGAACACTGCAAACAAGCGCATAAACAAACGACAGGTTAAGTGGGCTGCTGGCCATTTCAATGCCAAGGGTGGCCGCGATATCATGGATGAACGGCAAACGCAGATGTTCGGCGATCTGTTCACTTTCCGGGGTCATGGATCCCTGAGGCCGCAGAACATTGACCAGCAGATAAACCATCAGTGACGATGCAATGAAGTTGAACATGATCGTGGTGATCACGACATGCGATCCGCGACGTGCCTGTAAATAAGCCGGGATATAGGCCCATGCCGCACCGAAAACTGCCGCAGCCAGAATGGCAACAATCAGCATGATCGGAAAAGGCAGAAAATCAAGGTAAAGAGCGGCCAGAATAACGCCAAGACCACCGACATAAGCCTGCCCTTCGGCACCGATATTGAACAGGCCGCAATGGAATGCCACGGCAAAAGCCAGACCAGTAAAGATGAAGTTGGTGGTGTAATAAAGCGTATAACCCCACGCCTCTTCATAGCCGAACGCGCCATAAAGCAGGATTTCAACGACTTCGGTCGGGCTTTCACCAATCGCCAGAACAACAAGCCCCGAAACAACGAGTGCCAGCAGAAGATTGAGCAGCGGCAACGCGCCAACATCGATCCAGCGCGGCAGTTGAACACTGTCACTCATGCCTGTCCCTCCGCGGCTTTGGCTTCATGGGGGTCAACCCCGGCCATCATCAGGCCAAGCACCCGTTCATTGGCATCAGCAGCAGAAACTTCACCGATGATGGAACCATCACACATCACCAGTATGCGGTCAGCAAGAGACATGATTTCGTCCAGTTCGACGGATACCAGCAGGACGGCCTTGCCAGCATCACGCATCGCAACAATACGTTTGTGAATGAATTCGATGGCACCGATATCGACACCACGCGTCGGCTGTCCGACCAGAAGAAGTTCCGGATCGCGCATGATTTCACGCGCCAGAACCAGCTTCTGCTGGTTGCCGCCTGAAAAATTGGCTGCTTTCAGATCAGGATCATTTGGCCGTACATCGAATTCTGACATCATATGTTCGGTCGCATCGGAAATCGCATGCCAGTTCAGGAACATGCCCTTCTGATAGGCGGCATCATCTGCATAACCGAGAATAGCGGCTTCCTTGGCCGAAAATGACGTCACCATTGCCATGCGATGGCGGTCCTCAGGCACATGCGCCACACCACGTTTGCGCAGTTCGGCAGCATCAACACCACGCCCGGGCGTGACATCCTGCCCGTTCAGTAGCACCTGCCCCTCGGTTACGGCACGGATCCCGCCAAGCGCCTCAAGAAGCTCGCTTTGGCCATTCCCCGAAACCCCGGCAATGCCAACGATCTCGCCGGCGCGCACCGTAAAGCTGGCATTCTTGACCTTGCGCACACCCTGCGATGTTTCAACGCACAGATTATCGACTTCAAGAACGGTTGCCGCCGGTGCGGCTTCCCCCTTTTCAAGGCGCAAAAGCACCTTGCGGCCGACCATCAATTCGGAAAGTTCTTCGGGGCTGGTTTCGGCCGTTTTGCGATGGGCCACCATTTCACCCTGGCGCATGACGGAAACATTGTCCGTTGCCGCCATGATTTCACGCAGTTTATGCGTGATCAGAACAACCGTCTTGCCCTGCTGTTTCAGGGTTTCCAGAATGCGAAACAGATGGTCCGCTTCCTGCGGGGTCAAAACACCGGTCGGCTCATCCAGAATAAGGATTTCGGCCCCCCGATAAAGGGCCTTCAGAATTTCAACGCGCTGCTGCAAGCCAACAGACAGGTCGCCAACAATGGCATCGGGATTAACGTCGAGCGAATATTCACGCTCCAGACGTTTAAGCTCCTCGCGGGCTTTATCAACCCCGTCGCGAAGCACCGCACCACCCTCGACACCCAGAATAACGTTTTCAAGAACCGTGAAGGGTTCAACCAGCATGAAGTGCTGATGGACCATGCCGATCCCGACCGCAATGGCGTCTTCCGATCCCTTGATATCACAAAGCTTGCCATCGACATGAATGCTGCCCCCGTCAGCCTGATAAAAGCCGTACAGGATGCTCATCAAGGTCGATTTCCCTGCACCGTTTTCCCCGACGATGCCGTGAATCGTACCCTTTTCGACTTTCAGATCGATTGATTTATTCGCGTGTACCGCACCGAACCGCTTGTCTATACCGCGCAGTTCAATAGCGGGCTGCACGGCACCGGTCTCCCCGGCGCCGTGCATTTGGTGCATCGTATCCGACACTACAAATCCCCGGTTTGTTCGTCCTGCCTTACATCGGGCAGGCGCTGTCGCTCATGTAATCGTGGACTTCAAGGCTGCCGGAAATGATTTCTTCCTTGGCCTTGGCAACAGCCGCTTTCATGTCGTCGGTGATCAGTTTTTCGTTGTTCTCGTCAAGCGCCCAGTCAACGCCGCCTTCTGCAAGGCCAAGAACGGTTACGCCCGGCTCCCAGGTGTCGTTGGCTGCAGCTTCGAACGCATCGTAAACAGCAACATCAACACGCTTGAGC
>CAMPHD010000388.1 GCA_946885765.1 uncultured Thalassospira sp. | reverse complement strand
TGTGCGGCATGGGTCGAACCGGCACCCTGCATGCGATCGAACAGGAAGGCATTGCCGGTGATCTTCAAACCATCGCCAAGGGACTTGGTGCCGGATATCAGCCGATTGGTGCCATTCTGGTGTCGAAGAAAATCGATGATGCGATTGCCAATGGATCAGGGTTCTTCCAGCACGGCCATACCTATCAGGGGCACGCGACCGCCTGTGCGGCGGCCCTTGCAACCCAGCGGATCATTCGTGAACGTGACCTTTTGACCAATGTCGTCAAGCAGGGCGAATTGCTGGCCGATGGATTGCGCGAACGGTTCGGGCAGCACCCGTTTGTGGGGGATATTCGGGGGCGCGGTCTTTTCCGGGGTGTTGAACTTGTCGCGGATCGCGAAACCAAGGAGCCGTTTGATCCGGCGCGCAAGATCAACGCCAAGATCAAGAAGGCGGCCTTTGCCCGCGGGTTGATGGCCTATCCGATGGGCGGTACGATTGATGGTGTGCGCGGTGATCATGTGCTGTTTGCACCGCCCTTTATTGTCTCCAAAGACGACGTTGCAAAGATTGTCGATCTGTTTGAATTGGCGATGAACGATGTCTTTGCCGCCGAGGGGCTTTCGTAATGGCGTATGATGATACCCCATTTCTGATCGCATCGGCCCCGAATGGCGCGCCCAAGACCAAGGCCGATTTGCCCAATATTCCGATAACACCGGCTGAACTGGCCAGGGAGGCCGCCAAATGCAAGGCCGCCGGGGCGGCAATGATGCATCTGCATGTGCGTGATGATGATCAGAAGCACAGCATTGATGTGGGCCGTTATCGTGAAATGCTGACCGAGGTCAGGGCAAGTGTCGGGGATGACATGCTGCTGCAGGTCACAAGCGAGGCGGTTGGCATGTATAGCGCGCAGGATCAGATGGCGATGATTCGCGGGCTTGTGCCCGAAGCGGTTTCAATTGCCGTTCGCGAAATTGCGCCGGAAAATGCCGACCTGCATGAATTGCGCGATTTCTTTGCCTTCATGCGGGAAGCAAACATACTGCCGCAATTTATCCTGTATGCGCCGGGTGACGCCGCCCGGTTCAGCCAGCTTGTGCGTGATGGCGTTATTCCGGGTGAAAAGCTGCCGGTTCTTTACGTTCTGGGGCGCTATACCGAGGGACAGGTTTCCAATCCCAAAGATATTCTGCCGTATCTGGATGCATCCCCGTTTGTGTCGGAATGGATGTTGTGCGCATTCGGGGCGCATGAAAATGCCTGTGCATTGACGGCTGCCGGGTTGGGTGGGCATGCGCGTATTGGGTTTGAAAATAATCATCTTTTGATTGACCGTTCGTGTGCGGTCGATAATGCTGCTTTGATCGTTCAGGCGTGCGAAGGTGCGTATCTCATGGGTCGTTCTGTTGCGACCGGCGATCAGGCGCGAAGGATCATGCAACCGCAGTGGTAGACTGCGGTGCGCCAATAAAAACAGAATGGTTACTGATGAAAAAGTAACAGGGGATTTCGGGGTTATAGGGTTTCAATTCCTGAGGCTCATCATTATAATCCCATCGCCGAAACATCTGATTTATCTGATGTTTCCATGTTTTTCCGTCACATCTTAACGGTGTGGTTGAAATCTTTATAACAGGGTGTAATAGGGAGCTAATCCTGATGAAGAAACTTATTGCTGTAGCGGGTGCCATTGCCACCTTGGCTGGTGCGTCGCTGTTTGCCGGACAGGCATCGGCACAGGAAAACCGTTTTATCACCATCGGTACCGGTGGCGTAACGGGCGTTTACTATCCGACGGGTGGTGCGATCTGTCGTCTGGTCAACAAAGACCGTAAAGAGCACGGTATTCGCTGCTCGGTCGAGTCTACCGGTGGTTCGTCCTACAACATCAACACCATCCGTTCGGGCGAACTGGATCTGGGCGTTGCCCAGTCTGACGTTCAGTACTATGCCCTGAATGGTGAAAAAGCATTCAAAGATGTCGGCCCGTTCCCGGAACTTCGTGCCGTCTTCTCGATCCATCCGGAGCCGTTCACCATTGTTGCCCGTGCAGATTCGGGGATCAAAACCTTTGACGATCTCAAAGGCAAGCGTGTCAATATCGGTAACCCGGGTTCGGGTAGCCGCGACACCATGGAAATCGTGATGAATGCCAAGGGTTGGACCCTTGATGATTTCGCACTGGCATCCGAACTGAAGCCGGCTGAACAGTCGCAGGCGCTTTGCGACAACAAGATTGACGCGATGCTCTATGTCGTTGGTCATCCGTCCGGTTCGATCCAGGAAGCAGTATCTTCCTGTGATTCTGTTCTGGTCGAAGTTGCCGGTCCGGAAGTCGAGAAACTGATTGCTGACAACCCGTATTACCGTGTTGCCACCATTCCGGGCGGCATGTATCGCGGTAACCCGGACGACGTTCAGACCTTCGGTGTCGGTGCAACCTTCGTGTCCTCGACCGCAACCGATGCGGACGTTGTTTACAATGTTGTCAAAGCAGTCTTTGAAAACTTCGACGATTTCAAAAAGCTGCACCCGGCATTTGAAAACCTCAAAAAAGAAGAAATGGTCAAAGACGGCCTTTCGGCACCGCTGCATGACGGCGCTGCCAAATACTTCAAAGAAGCTGGCCTGATGTAAGACGGGTTGAAACGGGGGGCACGGTGTGCCTCCCGTTTTGTTTTCTTCCGTCCTGTGGGCATTAAAAAATTCTATCAAACTGGCACACAATGATGTGCCGAAATGCTCCGTGGGCGACCGGGTAAGTGTCGACGGAGGTTTTTTGTTTCTGGGCCTATATGAAACCGGGCCTATACGAAACAAAGACCGCGTTCAGACCGGGAGTTTGCAATGACAGATGATAAAAGCGCGACACAGGGTCCATCGGACCAGGATCTTCAGGATCTTATCGCGGAAAATGATACTGGCGCGCGTCAGCCAACCGGCATGACAGCACGCATTTTGCTGTATGTCGCTGTGGCATGGTCGCTGTTCCAGCTTTGGCTGGCATCGCCACTGCCCTACATTTTCAGTTTTGGTGTTTTCAACTCGACAGAAGCACGGTCGATCCATCTGGCCTTTGCCGTGTTCCTGGCGTTTCTGGCTTATCCGGCCTTCAAGAATTCGCCGCGAAGCTATATCCCGGTTCTGGACTGGGTGCTGGCGGCAGCCGGGGCATTCTGCGCCCTTTATATCTATATTTTCTATCGCGAGCTGTCATCGCGTCCGGGCCTGCCGATCACACAGGATCTTGTGGTTGCTGGTCTCGGTTTGCTTCTGCTACTCGAAGCAACGCGGCGCGCACTTGGTCCGCCCCTGATGTGCGTGGCGGTGCTGTTCCTTTGTTATGTGTTCTTTGGCAATGCCTCGTGGGTGCCCGATGTCCTGCAATGGGCCGGGGCGAGTTTCTCGAAGGCGATGTCGCATCAATGGATCACGACCGAAGGCGTGTTCGGGATTGCGCTTGGCGTTTCGACAAGCTTCGTGT